>CAZKPI010000050.1:0-12819 GCA_964554555.1 uncultured bacterium | reverse complement strand
AGAACAGCAGGGCCAGCAGGATGTAGAGCAGGGCCCCGCGGCGGGCTCCCGGGACCTCAGCCCGGAGCGGCCGTCCGCCCGGCCAGACGTCGGCACTGGCGCTGTGCCGCGACGGCCGGGGGCCCGCCACATCCGTTTCGTGCATGGGCCGGCGGCCGCTCCCGCCCGTGCCTCCGGCCGGGCGGGCCGGAGGTGAGATTCCTCTCACTTCCTCCCCCCCAGGTTGAGCCCTGGTTTGTTTTTCGGTCGGCCTTCGGTGGGGGCGGAGACGGCTCCGGAGGGGGCCGAAGCCTGATCAACGGCGGTGGCCGGGTCGGAGGCCGCCCCGTCGGCGGGCGTGGTGGTGCGCACCGAATCGGTTCCCACCGTGTCATCCGGTTTCTGCGGGTCCGCAGTGGCGGAAGCCGGAGCGGTGGGCACGGTGGCCCGGTCGCTGGCGTCGAAGGCTTGGGAGACTTCGCGGGAGCCGGCAGGGGAACCCCGCGTGGCCGGAGCGGACCTGCCCCCCGATCCACCCCCCGATCCACCCCCGGATCCGCTTCCAGAGCCGCCGTTCGATCCTCCATCCCCGCCCTGGCTCAGGGCACTGCCATAGCCCTCGTCCTGGGAGGCGGCCTCGGCGGCCTTCTGCTGGAGCTGTTTTCCGGCATCGACGACCTTCTGCCCGGCGGCTTTGAGGGAGTTCCCCAGTTCTTCCAGTTTGCCGCGGATCCCGTCCGGGGTGAGGAATTTGGCCACCGCCGGGTCGATCTGGGCGACGAGGTCCGAAAACAGGCCGGCCTTCCCGATCAGGAAGTTCCCGACCGCTTCAGTTTCCCGGCCGATCCGGTCCATCCTGGTCTGCCATTCCGACTTGGTTCCGGACATTTGGTTGATGCCGCCTTTGGCCCCTTGCGAGGATTTTCGCGCCTCGTCGAAGTCCTTTTTCAGGGTTTCCATGGCATCGATCAGGCCGGTCTGGCAGAAGTAGGGCCGCTGGACCTTCAGAAAGTCGTTGATCAGGTTGACCGCCGCTTCGATCTTGCTCTTGTTGGGATCGACCTTCGACTCTGCCCACGCCCGCGGTCCCAGGATGGGGACGTAGTATGGGTCGTTCTCCATCTCCTTCTGGTGGGCGTCGGCATATTCCTGGCAGACCTTGTTGAACGGCTCCCAGTTGATTCCCGCCTCCTCGACGCCGGCCATGACCCCGCAGAATGCCTTGATCTCGTTGACGGCCTCGTCGAGGGACTGGCCCGGGCAGGCTGTCCCTCCCGCCATCAGGAGCAGGCAGGCGACCACCGGTGCCGTCCTCCACCAGAGGAACCTCGCCAATCTGGTCTTCATCGGACCCGGCCCTCCTTTCTCACCGTACGAACCCTCATTTTTCTCCGACGCCCGGGAATCTGCGGCCGTGGCTTCCTCATTCTGCCCCACCCGCGGCGGAGTGGCAAGAAAAACGCCTCACCCGCCGGGGAGCCGCAGGGTGAAAGCCCGCGACCGATGACTTCCCATTTCAGTATTCCCGGGAAAGGCTTGCCGGTTACACGGTCAGCGGAGCCGGTAATGACCGGGCGTCATAAAGGAGGAGACCAGGACCGGGAAGGCGTGGATGGTGGCGGGGGGGCCCGGCCGGGGCCGGGGTGCCCAGGGGACGGAACAGCGAGGGCGTTCCCGATTGGCGGATCCGGCCAACTCCCTGTAACCTGGAAACCGTTCAGGCAAAGTTCCAGATGACACATCCCCATGACCTGAATCGAGGAGTCTGAAGATCATGAAGGCGTGCCGCGGCGTTCCCTCCCTTCTCCTGTTCGCGCTGGTTCTCCTGGCCGGTCCGGCGGGGGCAGGGTTCTGGGCTGACCCCGAGCTGAAGGACATCTTGTTGGCCTACACCGGAGACCGCGTCACCATGAAAGCGGGTTCCTTTGTTCCCTATCTGGTCGAGGTGGACCCGCATCTCCAGCCCCGGGCCGGCAAACCCTTGTTCGACACCTTCCTGTTCCTGCCGTCGACCTTCCGGGGCATGTGGTTCATCAACGAGGACCAGAACAAGGCCACGGCCCGGATCTGGCAGGCCCTGCTCGACGATTATTTCGGCGCCGACCGCAACCTGGCCGCCCTGGCCCACGACCTGGCCGGGCTCCAGGCGCGGGGGATGCTGGCCGCCGATCACCGGATCGACGTGCTGTTCGCCATTCCCTACCCGCCTCGCGGCATGGGGACCCGCTTTGGCGATTTCGACGGGGACGGGCGCCCCGAGGACATGTCGCAGGTGGCCGGCCAGTGCCGGGCCATCGCGCGGTTCATCGGCCAGGTCGTTGCGCGCTGGCAGGCCGCGGCCGCCTCCCGGCCCAAGAGTCTGCGCCTGGCCGGCTTCTACTGGTTCGAAGAGGGCATGTGGGCCGTGCAGGATGCAGTGCTGGTGCCGCGGGTTCGCGACCTGGTGCGGCAGGCGGGCCACCGGTTCTTCTGGATTCCCGCCTGCCGGAGCCTGGTGCCGTTGTGGTCGCGGCTGGGGCTGGCGGGGGGGCCGCTGTTCGACGGCATCGTCTTCCAGCCCAACTACATCCAGAACTATGCCCACCGGTCGTTCAAGTCGCTCGACGAGGTTTTCGCCGTCGCCCACGGCAACGGGTTCGGGGTGGAGATCGAGTGGAAGACGATGCTCCTGCCGGGGCGGATCCCGGCCACGCTGACCGCCGCCCAGCGCGCCATGCTGGCGGGCGAGGACCTCGATCTGGCCGGGCCGCTCGGTGAGGCGCAGAAAAAGGCGATTGCCGCGGTCTTCCGGCGCCGGTTCACCGCCTACCTCGATGCCGCGTTCCTCAGCGGGTTGATGCCCGGCGGCACCCTGGCCTACTACCTGGAGGGCGACGTGATCAGGGACGTCATCCGGGAGGACTACGGCCTCTACCGGCAGTTGGCCGATTTCCTGGCCCTGCGGGGGGCCTGGCGGAAGGCCTCGCTCTTCAGCCAGGCGATCCGGGCCCTGGCGCCGGATTCCGGCCGGAACACGGTTTCGGGGATGGGGAGCGGGGCCGCGAAGGCGGGAAGCGGGCGTTCCCCCCTGGCGATCCTGGCCGGTCACGCGGTCACCCCGGGCGCGACGGCCGTCCAGGCGGCCGGGGAAGCTGTGGGGAGCGAGCCGGGGGAGACTCCCCCCGACCGGAACCTGCCCGTCGCCCTGCGCCGGCAACTGGCCGACTGGCGCACCGCCTATCAAGCCGCCCTGGCGATGCCCTGCCCGTTCCCGTTCGTCCGGGCCGCGCTGTTGGAGAAGATCCGGGGCGATTTCCGGCGGGGTCTCGAGGCGCTCGCCAGGCCCTGAGTTTGCGGGAGAGCCGGGGAATCATGGTATATTTTTCAAAGATACTGATCGGTGCCATTGGGTCCCGGAAGCGGGAGACGGGGAAGAAGGAGGGGAACATGCGCTTTGGCAGACCGCGGGCCGGGTGGATTCGTATCCTGTCGGTGGCCTGGGGATTCATGGCCGGCCTGGCCGCCCCGCTGGCGGCCCAGGGGGTTCCCTGCATCCTTGGGTCCCCGGTCGAGCAGGCGTTCGCGCGCGGCATCGGCCTGCAGGGCACCTACCTGACCTCGATCGAGGCGGTGCCGCAGGGGTCGCGCGTCGTCATCCTCGGGCCCCATGACGCCCCGGGCGGCATCGACGACGTCGAGGCCGATGCCCTGATCGAGCTTGGTTGCCAGACCCTGCGGGTGGCCGGACGGTCGACGGCCGAGACGCGACAGCGCATCCAGGCCCTGAAGACGATGATCGACGGGGGGGCCGACCCCTTCGCCAACATCCCCCGCACCATGTCCCTGCTGGCAGACGGCAAGGGCCTGGGCGTTCTCGACCTCACTCCCGCCGGGGCGGCCGACCGGCGCCAGACTGATCCCGAGTTCCGGCCTCACCCGCCCCCCTTCCCGCGGGACATCGTCGATCCCGTCGTGTCGGCCCTCGAAGACCGGCTGGCGGCCGAGGGGCGGCTGACCCTGACCATCGTCTTCGCCCCCCAGAGCTCGGCGATCCCGGCCGACGCCGAGACCGACCTGGCCAGAATCGCGGCCCTGATGAAGAAACTGCCTGCCCTCCGCTTCCGGGTCGAGGGGCATACCGACTCCTTCCAGGATCCCGCCTACAATCAGCAGTTGTCGGAAGCGCGGGCCGAGGCGGTGAAGAACTGGCTGATGCAGCACGCGATCGAGGCCAGCCGCCTGAACGCGGTGGGCATGGGCGAGCGTTTCCCCATCGCCGACAACAGTACAGAGGCCGGGCGCGCCCGGAACCGACGGGTGGTCCTGGTGCGGGAATGAGAGGTCTGCCGGGCGGGAGGCCGCCGGTCGTCCGGGCTCCGTGGTCCCGCGGCCGGGGCGGCAGTACCGTCTTTCTGATCGCGTTCGGCATCCTCGTCCTGCTGGCGATGGTCGCCGTCTTTTTCTCGCATTTCATGAAGTCGACGCGGGCCCAGACCCACCGGCTCGGGGAGAGCCGCCTGATGGCCCAGGTGGCCCGGGCGCTGGCGGTGCTCGCCGCCCACAAGATCCAGTATGACCTGCTGGACCCCGCCGGCGGGGACGACGGACTGCGGACCTGGCTGGCTGGGCCGCTGACGGAAATGCCCCGCGGGTACGGGGAGTTTCCCCTCGAGCTGACCGGGGGCCGCGTCGACTTCCAGGCGGCGGTGAACGCGCTGACCGTGCCGATCCGGGAACAGGGGGCCTTCCGGTTCCGCATCACCTACGCGGCCCGGGCGGCCGATTTTCAGGGGTTGTCGAAACTGCCGGCCGAGAAAGTCGGGGTTCTTCGGCTGACCATCGTCACCACCCTGAAGGAGACGGAGGAGGAATTCCACTTCCAGTGCCCGATCCGGGTGACAGCGGCGGTCGTGCCCGGGGTGTCGAAGTTTTCGCTGTTCGTCGAGGATGCCGCCACCGACGAGGCGGGTCAGCCTGCGCCGTGGCAGTACAACCTCGTGTCGGCCACGCCCGACGGCCAGCTCAAGTCGACCGCCGTCCAGCCGCTGGTTCTGCGCAACGGCCCCCGACTCGACCCCGGCTCGATCGGGTGGGACAGTTTCTTCCGCCAGCGGGTCGGCCTGGTCTACCTGGGCGGGGGGCCGCTCTACCTGAACATGGCCCGCGGGGAGAGCCGGGCGGGGGAGTTCGGCGAGGGCCGGTGGTTCTTCGAGACCCGGAACCGCGACCAGCTCTGGGACGGCCTCTACGCGGTGCGGGACTTCAGCACCCCCCAGACCTGCCAACTGATGGAATGGCACAAGCCGGTCGCCGACGAGCGGGGGGACACCCTGCACGGGTTCTTTTACGAGGCGATCGCCGACACCCCGGAAGCGAAATACATGCGCTTCAGCTCGATCTTCCGGCTGTTCGGCACTGACGTCGATCTGTCGCCCACGCTGGTGATCGGGAAGGTCTTCCGGTCGGCAATCCTTCTGCGGGCCGTGATCCCCGTGCCCAACACCGACGACGGTCCGATTCCGCCCTTGTTTCTCAAGTATTTCAACGACACCCACCAATGGCGCGATGCCCTCAACCGCCAGGTCTGCTATTCCGCCAACGAGACCTTTCCCAGTATCGCCACCTTCGCCCGCGATGCTCTCGGCCTGTCGGCGACCGTCGCCGACCTGGAAAAATACCAGCGCGAGTATGCCAGCCGGGCCGGCCTGGCCCCCTACAACGTGTCGCTGGCCTACTACAACACCAACAACACGATTGCCAATCCGTTTCCCCAGATTGCCGACACCCGCCTGCGCGACCGCATGGCCAGTTCCTCGACCGTGCTGGACCACCTGCCCGAGGAGTTTGGGCCGGTGCTCGACGGCCAGGGTCGGACGGGCGTGCGGCTGGAAGGGTTTCTGCAAAGCCTCGACCCGGCCCGGGGCCGCCCCGCCTGGGTGGTCGATCTGGGCGACCCCGGCCAGCTCTTCAAGCCGGGCGGCCCCCTGCACCGGCGCGGTCTCTGGCACCCCGGGCGGGGCGAACTCGACCCCAAGGGCTGGATCGTTCTGCGCGGCCGCGCCCCCGCCCCCGGCCTGGTCCTGCCGCGCCTGAAACTGCTCAGCAACGGCGGCCTGGTGCTGGAGGAGGGGGACATCCTGATCAAGGAGACCATTGACGGCGAACTCGACCCCGCCCGCGATCCGCTGGTACTGCAGGTGGTGGCCCGAAAGGGGTCGATCACCGTGAAAGCCCCGACCGGCCGGCGGGTCGACGCGGCGCTGGCCGCCGCCCAGCGGGTGCGGTTGGAAGGCGGGCCGCACGTGCGGGGCGGGCTGGCGATGAAACGCTACGAGATCCGCAGTGCCTCGGCGGCGGCCCTGCTCGAATACAATCCCGCCCTGGCCGTGCTTCCCGGCCAGACGGCCGAGTTCCAGAAGGGTCCGGGAAACGAGGTCCACGATGTGCTGGGCTACAGCCTCGACCCGACCCCCCTGCTGACGCGATGAGAGGCCGACGATGAACCATCCGGGGAAAGGGAGCCTGGCCGCGCGGTCCCCCAGACCCGACCGCCTAGAGGTCGGAAGGGCCCCTTGGCCGCCATGGATGGCGGCGCGAAACGTCCGTTTCGCGCACCGCCAGGGGGCCATCCCAGGGCCCGCCCCCTGGGGGGGCACCGAGGGGGCCAGGTGCGCCCCCCGCCGCGGCGGGCAGGGGGAATGGCCGCGCCCGGGGCCGTGGTGCGGCGGGCGGGGGTTCTCGTTCACCGAGATCGCGATCGCCCTGCTGGTGCTGGCGGTCGCCGTGGTGCCGGTCTTCCTGTCGTTCCGGCAGGGCACCACCGGCACCATCCAGACGCGCGACGAGGTGGCGGCCTACGCTCTGGCGGCCGACGTGCTGAGTTACCTGCAGGGGAAAGGATTCGACCTGGTCGACGGCCAGCCTGCCTCCGCCCTGGTCGCCGAGGCGGCGGCCGCCCGCGTTCTGCCCCCCGATCCGCGGTTCACGCCGACGCTGACGGTGACCGAGGTGCCGCCGCCCGCGCCCAACGTGCCGTTCCAGTACAAGATCCTGGTGGTCGGGGTGGCCTGGACCAGCGGGGGAGTGTCGAGGAGCGTCAAAATGTCTGGTTTGCTGTTCCGGGCCAGCCCATGAAGCGCCGCGGCTTCACCCTGGTCGAGATCATGATCGGGCTGGTGCTGGCCAGCCTTCTGCTGGCCATGCTGAGCCGGCTGTTGTCGTGGGGCCTGCGCAGTTCGGTCAAGGGAACCGCCCACCTGTCGAACGTGCAGGCGGCCGCCATCCTGCTCGGCCAGCTCGAACAGGACATCCAGCGGGCCCGCACCGTGCAGGCCGACGCGGCGGGCAGTGACATCCTGCGCCTGGCCATCGGCGAGGAGGACCTCGACGGCCGCCTCATCCGGCCGTTCCCCGAGGTCATCTACGAAGGCCAGGCGGGCCGGCCCGGCCTGGCGCGGCGGCGGACGCCCCCGGGCGGGTCGACGATGGAGTATGTGTTCTGCCGTGACCTGGTGGTGAACCACGCGCAGAACCAGCCCTTCTTTCGCCGGGTGGACTTCCCCGGCGGGCGTCTGGGGGTGCGGGTCTGCCTGCAGGTCGTCGCGCCGCCGCCGGGCCGGGAGACCTTCGAAATCGAACGGCTGATCTTCTGTGGGAACGCCTCGGCGAACGTGGTCATTCCCGACTGGCAGAGGGTCGAATGACCCGGAACGATGGAAAAACCATGGCTGACACGGGGCGGCGGCTGACCGGAAAGACCGCGGCCGGCCGCCGCCCCGCCGGGTTGAACTTTTCCGGGACCGGGGAGTATGTTTGAGTGAACAGGGGGAAGCGATGAGAAGCGAGACAAGGGCATGGCGGGTTGCCGGGTGGGCCTTCCTGGTCATCTGGTTGGGGGCCGGCCGGCTCCTGGCTGAACCGTGCATCCTGGGCAGTCCGGCCGATGTGCAGGCGGCCCGGGGCCTCGGCCTCCAGGGCCGGTATCTCGACGACGTCAACGCCGTTCCCGAAGGGGCGGATGTCCTGCTCCTGGGGAGGACCTTCACGGCCGCGGGCGACCAGGAGGTTGACCGCCTGCTCGACCAGGGCTGTCGGATCATCCGCCTGCCCGGCCCCTCCGCGGCCGAGACCCTCGACCAGATGAAGTCCTTCAAGGCGCTCACCGACAAGGGCCAGGACCCCTTCGCCGGCCTGCCGGCGGCGATGGGCGCCGTCCGCCACGATCCGGCCTTTCCCGTGCTGACCCGCACGCCGCTGGGCGATGCCAAGCGCACCCACCGGCATCCCGATTTCCTGCCGGCCCCGTTGTTCCTGCCCCCCGACCCCTCCGAAGAGGGTGGTCCCACCGCCCCCGGCACCTGGCCCCCGGGGTTCGAATCTCTGCGGACCACCGGCCGCATGGTGCTGGCGGTGCGCTTCGACCCCCAAAGCGCCGTTCTGCGGGCCCGTTCCTTCCCCACCCTCGAAAAACTGCTGGCCCTTCTGCGCGCCAACCCCGAGCTCCGGTTGCTGATCGAGGGGCACACCGACAACTACCAGAGCGCCGACTACAACCTCGACCTGTCGCGGAAGCGGGCGTTCGCCGTCAAAGACTGGCTGATGCAGCGCGGCATCGGGGCCAACCGCCTGCGCACCGAGGGGTTCGGCGAGACCCGGCCGCTCGTGAGCAACGCCACCGCGGCCGGGCGCGCCCGCAACCGGCGGGTCGAGATCGTGAGGGAATAGTGCCAGACCCGCGGAGGTGGTGGCCGCGGGCCGGTGCCCGGGCCGGTTCGGTGCTCGTCACCATCTTCGGCATCGTGGTGATCCTGTTTCTGGTCGGGGGATGGTTTGCCCAGTTCATGGTTTCCCTGCGCGGCCAGACCCATCGGCAGGGGGAGCTCTCCCTGATGGGGGCGGCGGCCCAGGGCCTGGCGGTGCTGGCCGCCCACAAACTGCAGTATGATCTGCTGTCGGCGGCCCCGGGTGATCCCGCCCTGCGAGCCGCGCTGATCCGGCCCCTGGCCGACCTGCGGGACATCAGCGAGACGCCGTTGTCCCTGGATGGCGGTCCCGCCGGGTTCCAGGGGTTGGCCGATGCCCTGACCAGGCCCCTGGCCGAAGACGTTGGGCTCGTCGTCGCCCTGCGCTACTCGGTACGGAAAGCCGATTTCACCGCCCTTCCCGCTCCGGCCCTGCCCGAGGAGAAGGCGGGTTTCGTCCGGCTCCATGTCACCCTGAAAATGCGGACCCTCACCGAGGAGTATCAGTTCGCCTGCCCGGTCCGCATCGCCGCGGCCTGGACGCCGGTCCTGTCGAAGTGCACGTTCTTCCTCGACGACCCGGAGATCGCCGCCGACCATGACCGCTGGAAGTTCAACCTGGTCTCCACCACCCCCGACGGCGAGTTGATTCCGGGTACCTCGGCGGCGGTTCCCATCGTTCTGGCCAACGGTGAGCGGCTCGAGGCGGGCGACCTGGTGAACGCCGCGAACTTCCTGCAGAAGCGGGTGGGGCTGGTGTATTTCGGAGGGGGGCCGGTGGTGCTGAACCTGGCCCGCGGCGAGTCGCGCGCCGGCACGTTTGGCGAGGGTTTCCACCTGTTCGAGGTGAAGACCTCGGGCGGCGACTGGGACGGCCTCTACACGATCGCCGAGTATGCCTGGGGCGGCGGGCAGGTGGCTCTCCTCGAATGGGACAAAGGCATCGCTGATGAGGTGGCGGCCAACGTCCCCCCGGACTGGACCGGTTTTGTGGCGGGAACCCCCGAGGCCGGCTACCTGACGAAGAACTCGATCTTCCGGCTGTTCGGCACCGACAAGGGGCACAAGTACCCGACCCTGGTCCTGGGGCGCGTCTTTCGCGGGATGATCTCGGCCAAGGCCTACCAGTGCGAACCGCGGGGTCTGCTTCCCGAGGCCTTCCTGCTCTACCCCAGGACGCTGGGGGAATGGGAGGACATGCTCGACCCCGACCCGTGCGTTGCCGCCGCCGCCGGCCTGGAGTCGGTGGCCACCTTCGTGCGCGAGGTCCTGCAATTGACCCCCGGCCAGGCCGACCGCGACCGGTTCCGGCGCGAGTTCGCCAGCCGCGGGCGGGTGCAGGGCTACAACGCTTCGATCGCCTTCATCTCGACCAACAACACCGTGGCCGATCCCTTCCCCAACTTCAAGGGGAACCTGCTGGAGCGCATGCGGACGAAGGATTTCTCGACCGCCGCCCTCGACGAACTGCCCGCCGAACTGCGAAACATCCTGCCCGGCCGGCCGGCCGCGGTGCCGCGATTGGCGGCCCTGCTGGGGATGCTCGGGGTGCCCGGGCCGCGCACGGCCTGGGTGGTTGACGCGGGTGCGGCGGGCGGGTCAGGTGACTGGTGGGCGGACCTGGCGCGGCTGGGGCTGTATGACCCCGCGGCGCACGTTCTGCGGCTCGACGGCTGGGTTCTGCTGAAGGGCTCCCGGCCGGGCGGGCTGGTGGTCAAGGAACCCCTGACGCTGGCCGGCAACGGCGGACTGGTGCTCGAGTCTGGCGACATCCGGGTGCTGGCCCCCATCGACGGGGGCGGGGCCGCCGAGAACGAGGGCGCCCCCGCCTGCACCCTGCACCTGGTGGCCCCGCACGGCTCGATCGAGGTTGGCGATCTCGACGGCAAGCGGGTTGACGCCGCCCTGACGGCCGGGGAAAAGGTGCTGTTCCGGCGGGGCCGGCCCCGCATCCGGGGCGGGGTGGCCACCGGCAAGTTCGACCTGGCCAACGCCTCCCAGGGGGCGGACCTGTTCTACAACCCCAACCTGGCCGCCCTGCCCGGCGGCGCCGACGGGAAGGCCCTGCTGGCCTGCAGTGTCGATCCGTCGCCCATCCTGCTACGATGAACAGACTCTCTGCCCGTTCCCGGTCGGCCCGCGGCTGTCGCTGGGCCGCCGCCCGGCCCCCCAATCCGGGCGCGGGCTTCTCCCTGATCGAGGTTGCCCTGGGCATCCTTTTGCTGGGCATCGTTTTCCTGCCCCTGTTCATGCTGTTCCGCCAGGGCGCCGCCGGCACCATCCAGACCCGGGACGAGGTGGCGGCCTACGGCCTGGCGGCCGACGTCCTGCACGTGGCCCGCGGCCTGCCGTTCGACGATCCCCTGCTGGCCCCCGGCCAGCGCGACGTGCCGGTCCTGGCTCCGCTGGGCGGATCCGCCCCCGATCCGCGGTTCGGGCGGTCCCTCACGGTCACCGAGGGGCAGGCGACGGGCGACCGGGTGCCCTACCGCTACAAGGTGCTGGTGGCACGGGTGGCCTGGGAGAGCGGCGGGGTGACGCGGGCCATCCGCCTGACCGGTCTGGTGTTCCGGGGGAAGCCATGACGCGGCGGCGGGCGATGACCCTGGTCGAGGTGGTCATCGGGGCGGTGGTGGGTGCCCTGATCCTGGCCTTCCTCGGCAACCTGCTGTCGCAGGGGCTCCGCTCGTCGGTCAAGGGGGCCTCGCATCTCACCAACCTCCAGGCGGGGGCGCTGGTCCTGGCCCACTGCGAGGCCGATCTGCAGAGGGCCCGGACGGTGACCGTCAGCTCGGGCGGCATCCAGCTCGAGGTGGTCGAGGAGGTGGGAGCCGGAGGAGTGGTCTGCGCTTCGGTCACCTACGAACCGGGGCCCGGCGGGCTCGGCATCCGGCGCCGGCAGTCCGGCGGCGGCTCCGGAGAATCAGACCGGGTCCTGGGGGCCGGCCTGTCAGTGACGCCCGTCGGGGGCCCGGCGATCTTCACCCGCACGACCCTGCCCGACGGGCGGTTCGGGGTGCTGGTGCGGTTCGAGATCGCCACCGACCAGGGAAAGGAGACGAACCGCCTCGAACGGTTCATCTTCTGCGGGAACGCCCCGGCCAACGCGGTGGTTCCCGAATGGCAGAGCCCATGAATCAGCGGGTGGGGGTGCCGGCGGCGGACAGCGACGAGGCGATCGCGGCCGAGGCGCGGGCGGGCCGTCCCGACCGGTTCGCCGAACTGGTGCGGCGCTACCAGCACCGGGTGCTCGGGCTGGTGATGAACTACACGCGCCGCCGCGAGGAGGCCCTCGACCTGTGCCAGGACATCTTCCTGGCCACCTGGCAAAGCCTGCCGCGGTTCGACGTCAGCCGCTCCTTCACCAACTGGATCCTCAAGATCGCCACCCACCACTGCTACCAGTTTTTGCGCCGCACCAAGCGGCCCCTGCCGCCCCCCGACCCCGACGCCGGGACCGACCTGCCGGATCCGCTCGAGGTCCAGGTGCGGGCTGAGGCCCGGGAGCAGGTGCTGGCGGCTTTCCGGCGGCTCGACGAGGACAAGCGGCTGGTGGTCTGGCTCTACTACTTCCTCGGGCGCAGTTGTGCCGAGATCGGTGAGATCCTCGAGATCTCGGTGGACCTGGTGAAGATCCGCCTGTTCCGGGCCCGCCGCGAGATGGGCGAAGAGATGGGGGCGGCGGGACCGGATTGAGACGGCCGGTCATCTGACCTGCCCGGGAAGCCGGGGTGAGAGGCGGCCGGGGGGCGGACTCGTGGTTGGCAGATCCGGTTCGGGGGCGCCGGCGGCCGCCGTCACCCGGCCCGGCCCGGCCGTCACCCGGCCCGGAAGCGGAAAACGCCCGGCCGATGCTGACCGACAGGGCGTTTTTGGGGGGAGGCGGCCGGGGCCTTCCTCGGGTCACTTCACCGGGGCGTGATGGATCACTAGGCGGTCGATCCGGTTCTCGGCGCCGAATTCGAGGGTGAGGAACCAGAGTCCCTCAGGGGTGAGGCAGAGCTTGCCGTCGGCTTCCCCCAGGGGGAACCGGGCGACCGGGGTGAGCGGGCCTTCCGGTTCGACGCGGGCCACCACGAGGCATTCCTGGGTGGGATCGGTGGGATGCCGGAACAGCGTG
>CAZKPI010000049.1:10476-15144 GCA_964554555.1 uncultured bacterium | reverse complement strand
CGCTCGTAGCGCTGCATGGCGGCCGAGTCGCGATAGCCGATGATGTAGACCGGCGCGCCGCCGCCCCCGGCCGGACCACCCCTGGAGGTCCCGCATGAGCATCACCGCGTTCATCCCGAACTACAACGAGGAGCGGCGACTGCCCGCCACCCTGGCCTGCCTGGGTTGGGTCGACGAGATCCTGGTGCTCGACAAGGGCAGTACCGACCGGTCACTCGAGATCATCCGGTCGTTCCCCAACACGCGGGTGATCGGCATCTCCGAGACCGAGTATGACCCCGGCGAGCTGAAGTACATGCTGGAGGCACGCGGGGACTGGGTCCTGATCATCACCGCCAGCGACGTTCTGCACCCAGCCCTGGCGAAGGCCCTGCGCGAGATCGACGCCCGCGGGGCTGACTACCCCTATGACTTCGTCAACGTCCCCTACCAGCGGTATGTCCTGGGCATCAGTGAACCGTGGTCGCCCTGGTATTCCACCTTCCATTCCTCCTTCGTCCGCAAGTCGGCCATCCGCGTCCGCGACGAGGACGCGCACAAGGCCCTTGACCTGTCCGGTCTGCGCAAGGGAACCGTGGACCTGCCCGCCGACCAGGGCATCCACCACCTGACCCACGAAACGATGGAGATCCTGTGCGAGCGGCATTTCCGCTACTGGCGGTCAGATGCCCGGCTCTGGCCGAAAGACCGGCCGGTCAAGCCCGCCTTCCTCGACATCGTCTCCGCCGCCGGCCGGCTCCTTCTGCGCCGCACCTGGCTGGCCGGCTGGCGCGGGGTGGCCCTGGCCAGCCTGTACCTGTCGTATTACCTGATGCGGTTCGCCTTCATCTGGGAGAAGTGCTTCTCGAATGCGCCCGCCGTGTATCAGCGGAAACGGCAGGAGATCGTCGATTTGTGGAAGACCCCGCCCCGGTAGCCGGGGGCCGCCGCGAGCGGACCCTCATCAACCTGCTCTCCAGCGCGGTGGCCTGGGGCTGGCCGGTCCTGCTCGCCTTCGCCACCACCCCCTATCTGATCCGGGGGCTGGGGAACGACGCCTACGGCATCCGGGGCCTGGTGTTGACCATCTCGGGTTACTTTGCCCTCCTCGATCTCGGCCTGAACGGGGCGGTGGCCAAGTTCGTGGCCGAATACCACGCCGGCGGCGAAACCGACCGGATGTCGCGCCTGCTTGGCACGACCCTGTCGACCTACCTGGGCATGGGCCTGACCGGCGGGGTAGCCATCTTTCTGCTGGCCCCCTGGCTGGCCGGCTCG
This sequence comes from uncultured bacterium, assembly GCA_964554555.1. Lineage (GTDB taxonomy): Bacteria > Muiribacteriota > Ozemobacteria > Ozemobacterales > Ozemobacteraceae > Ozemobacter. Next base: position 13,887 of record CAZKPI010000049.1, on the reverse strand, counting down.
TTGTTCACCATTCCCGCCGCCATTTTGCCCGAGGCAACCTGGGTGTTCCGGCTGACGGGGCTGGGCTTCCTGCTCAGCATGCTGATGTGGTGGGGGTCGGCGGTTCCCACCGGCCTCCAGCGGTTCGACGTGGTGAACGGCATCGGCGTGGTCTACGGCACGGTCACCACCCTGGGCGCGGTGGCGGCGGTCTGGTGGGGGAAGGGGCTGACCGGGGTGGTCTGGGCCAACCTGCTGGCCACCTTCCTGGCCCTCGGCCTCTACGCCCTGGCCTGCCGGCGACTGCTGACCGGAGTGGCCCTGCGACCCGGCTTCGACCTTGGGATGTTTCGCCGGACGGTCGCCTTCGGGGTCTACATGGTGGGCTTCCGGCTGTTCGCCCTGCTGTTCACCCAGCTTGACAGCATGCTGATCGGCACGTATATTGGAACTTCTGCCCTCACCTTCTACCTCGTTCCCCAGCAGATCGCGAGCGTGATCCAGCAGGTCAACGGGAAGATGATGGAGTTCGTCTTCCCGATGGCCAGCGAACTGGCCCGCAAGGGGGATGCCCGGCAATTGGAGAAACTGGTGTTGCGCGGCTTCAACCTCAGCCTGTTCATCGCCCTGTCCGGGGCGGTGCCCTTGGCCGTGGTGGCCCGGCCTCTGCTGGCCTCCTGGGTGTCGGTCGAGATGGCCGACCGGTCGACGACGGTTCTGCTTCTGCTGATCGTATCATTCGGCCTGGCCGGGCTGACCGCCCTGCCGTCCTTCGTGCTGGGCGGGCTGAACTACCCGCAGGGCCTGACCTTCGGGGCGATGGTCTCGGGGGTCAGCGGACTGCTGGCCTACCTGTTGTTGATCGGCCCCTACGGCATCGAGGGGGCCGCGGCCGGGAAAGCGCTCAGCGTGGTGCTGACGGTCGCCCTCTACCTTGGCCTGTGCCACTGGAAGGCCCCGTTTTCGCTGGCGCGGCTCGGCCTGCAGAGCGGGCGGCTGGTTCTCATCGGCCTGGCCATCGGCCTGCCGGCGTGGTGGTTCGTCACCCCGCGGCTGGCTGGCCTGCCGATGGTGATGGGAACGATGGTTCTGGTGGCCGGCGTGTTTTTCGGAGCCTGCTGGGTGTTGGGAGCGCTTGACCGGGAGGAAAAGGACTCCTTCCGGGCCCTCGCCCGCCGCGTCTGGGGAGGCCCCCCTGCAGGATTGGGAGACGGCCATGAGGCTCAAGGTCAGTGATGTCGTGGCGCGGTTTCTGGCCGACCACGGCATGGAACACGGCTGGGGATCTTCGGAACGGCCATCTCCTTCGAGGCCAACATGATCGTCGGCCTGCCTCCAAAGTCCCGACAGCTGAAGCCCTGACCAATGCGCACCGCTCTCAGCTATTCTCACCATGTGATTTGAAGCCGGTTTTTGGGCAATGTCAGTCTGATTTGTCGATGGGACCCTCGCCTGGGGAAATCACTGTTCACAAGAGAACCTTGGGAATGCTGAGCGAGAATTCCTGAAAACTCACCAGGGGAATGGAAATTTCCGGGCAAAAGAGGTATAAAGGATTGTCCTGTTCTCTGGCGATTCCCCCCGTGCCGCGGCCCTTTCTCCGGCAACAGGCACGATGAGGGAGATTCTTTCTACATCGAGGAAGACATGCGAGTTGCGGATTTCATTGCCCAGTTCGTCTCCGAGCGGGGCATCACCCATTCCTTCATGGTTTCCGGCGGCGGGATGATGTTCCTGTCCGATGGACTGGCACAAAACCGTGAGCTGAAAGTGGTCTGTACCCATCACGAGCAGGCCGCGGCCATGGCCGCGGTCGGGTATGCCAAATACCGCCGGACCCCGGCGGCGGTCTTCGTCACCACCGGCTGTGGAGGAACGAATGCGTTGACCGGGCTCCTCGATGCCTGGCAGGACAATGTCCCCTGCCTGTTCATTTCCGGCCAAAGCAAGCGCAAGGAAACCGTTCGGTTGTCCGGCCTGAAATTGCGCCAATTCGGCGTGCAGGAGGCGGACATCATCCCGGTGGTGTCCCCGATGACCAAGTTCGCGGTGATGATCGAAAACCCGGAGGATATCCGGTGGATTCTGGAAAAGGCCTGGCACCTTGCCACCACTGGCCGGCCCGGCCCCGTCTGGATAGATGTCCCCCTCGATGTCCAGGCCGCCCCGGTCGACCCCCAGCACCTTCGGGGATTCAACCCCGCCGAAGGCGGGGAGCCGGCCGTCCCGGGCCTGACCGCCGCCCAGGAAGCCCAGCTCGCGGCCATGCTGCAGGCCGCCCGCCGGCCGGTGGTCGTGGTTGGGCAGGGGGTGCTCCTGGCACGCGCCGGGCAGGAGTTTCGGGCCTTCGTGGAGGCCAAGAACCTTCCGGTGGTGGCCAGCCGGCTGGGGATTGAAGCCTTGCCGTCGGCCCATCCCTTGTTCATTGGCCGGATCGGCAACAAGGGCGACCGGGCCGGCAATTTTGCCGTGCAAAACAGTGACCTGCTCCTGGCGATCGGCAGTCGGTTGTGCGTCGGATCGATCGGCCACGAGTATGAAACCTTTGCCCGTGCCGCCAGAAAGGTGGTGGTGGACATCGATGCCGAGGAACATCGCAAGAAGACCCTCCGCCTCGACCAGTTCATCCATTCCGATGCCCGCCAGTTCCTCGAGCGGGCGGCCGGACTTCCCTTCCGGGCTCCGGAAGCGTGGGCCGACACCTGCCGGGCCTGGAAGGCAAAATGGCCGGTTTTCTCGGAACAGAAGCTGAACCCGGCCGGCCCGGTTGACTTGTACCATTTCGTCCATGAACTGTCTTGCCAGATGCCCGACCATGGGACGGTGGTCAGTGACGCCGGGTCATCTTTCTACGTCGCGTCCCAGGGCATCCAGTTGAGAGAGAGCCACCGCTACGTCACCTCGGGCGGCCAGGCAGACATGGGGTTCGGTCTGCCGGCGGCCGTCGGCTGTTGTTTTGGGGCGGGAGACAAACCGGTGGCCCTGATCACCGGGGACGGCTCGTTCCAGATGAACATCCAGGAGATGCAGACGGTGGTCCATTACCGGGTTCCGCTGAAGATCTTCGTGTGGAACAACAACGGCTATCTGTCCATCCGGGCCACGCAAAACAAGTTCTTTGAGGGAAGATTGATCGGCACCGATCCCTCTTCGGGGGTATCCTTCCCCAACCTCGAAAAGATCGCCTGGGCCTACGGGGTTCCCTTCCTTCGGGGGGACCAGGTGCGGGAGGGAATCCGGGACGCGCTCGCCCGCCCCGGGCCTCTCCTGTGTGAGGTCGTCTGCAACCCTGACCAGGAGATCCTCCCGACGGTGGCCACCACCACCCTTCCCGACGGCAGGATGGTCTCCATGCCCCTCGAGGACATGTTGCCATTCCTTCCCCGTGACGAGTTTTTCGCCAATATGATCATCCCACCCTTAGAGCAAAGC
>CAZKPI010000049.1:7203-10396 GCA_964554555.1 uncultured bacterium | reverse complement strand
CGAACTGCAAAAAATGAAGGCCGAGGGGAAACCCGCGGCCTGGATTACCGCCTACGACCTGCCTTTCGCCTATGCCGCGGAACAGGCCGGCATTGACATGATCCTGGTGGGGGACTCCGGCGGCATGGTCCAGCTCGGCTACCAAACCACCAACCCCGTGACCAGGGACGAAATGATCGTGCTGTCCAAGGCCGCCCGGCGGGGCGCCCCCAACACCTTCCTCATCGGGGACATGCCGCAGGGCAGTTATGAAGCCGATGGCGCGGAGGCCGCGCGCAATGCAATCCGGTTTGCCAAGGAAGCCGGGTGTGATGCCGTCAAGTGTGAGGGCGGCCGCCGGATCATCGACAAGGTGAGGGCGATGGTCAACTCGGGGATTCTGGTCATGGGCCATCTTGGACTGACCCCGCAAAGCACCACCTCCTTCGGCGGCTACCGGGTTCAGGGCAAAACGGTCGAATCCTTCGAGGCGACCCTGGAAGACGCCCTCGCCCTGCAGGAGGCGGGAGTCTTTGCCATTCTCCTCGAGGCCATGCCCGCCGAGCCGGCCGGCCAGATCGCCCGCCAGCTCCGCATCCCCATCTACGGGATCGGCGCGGGCGACCAGTGCGATGGCCAGCTGGTGATCATGCACGACCTGATGGGGTTCTACCAGCCGTTCCGGCCGTGGTTTGCCAAGTGCTACATCCCCCAGGTGGCAGGCCGGTTCCATGAGTATCTGAAGGGGCTCCCCGATGTCCGCAAGGTCGGCCGGGAGGAACGCAATGACGGGCTCCTCGTCCTGGCCCAACTGGCCATCCAGGAATACGTAGAGGAAGTCCGGAACCACACATTCCCAGGGGCAGAGTATTCCTACCCGATCAAAGAAAGTGAGCTGAACGCCCTGAAGAAAAGCCCCTCATGGAAGTAGGTCCCTCCCTATGACCACCGGAACCGGCATGCACATCGCCGATCTGGCTCTTCCCGGCTGTCGGGCCATCACGCCGTTCGTCTTCGACGACGAGCGGGGCCGGTTCGTCAAGACGTATCACGCCCCGTCGTTCCGGAAGATGGGAATCGACGACGTGTTCGTCGAGGATTTCTATTCGATATCCCGGCGGGGGGTGGTGCGCGGACTGCATTTCCAGGTGCCGCCGGCGCAGGCCAACAAGCTGGTCACCTGCATCGAGGGGCGGATCTTCGACGTCCTGCTCGACCTGCGGCGGGGGTCTCCGACGTATGGGCGGCACCTGACGCTGACCCTGGACGGAACGGCCGGCACCCTGGTCTACCTGCCGGCCGGCATCGCGCACGGGTTCTGCGCACTGACCGAGGGGGCGGTGGTACTGTACCGGATGACGGCCGTGCATGCGGCCGATTGCGACAAGGGCATCCGATGGGATTCAGCGGGCATCGAGTGGCCGGTGCAGGCGCCGATCCTGTCGAAGCGCGACGCGGCGTTCCCCACGCTGGCTGAATTCTCATCGCCGTTCACCTACGAGGGGGGAAAGCCGTGACCGCGCTACACGTCCTGTTGACCGGGGCGTTCGGGTTCGTCGGGTCGCACCTGGCCCGTCACCTTGTCGGGGCCGGGAAGCGGGTCTCGATCGTGGAGCGGGCGGGGGCTGATGATTCGGCGATCGCCGACCTGCGCGGCAAGGTCGTGGTGTTTCCCTACCGTGACCGGCCGGACGAGCTGTTCGCGTTCATGGCGGAAGCGAAGCCGGACGTGGTGGTGCACCTGGCCTCGCTGTTCATCGCCGAGCACAAGCCGGTGGAGATCGGGCCGCTGATCACGACGAACGTGCTGTTCGGGACGGTTCTGCTCGAGGCGATGGCCCTGGCCGGGGTGCGGCGGCTGGTCAACACGGGCACGAGCTGGGAGCATTTCCAGGACCAGGCCTACAACCCGGTCTGCCTGTATGCGGCGACGAAGAAGGCGTTCGACGACATCGCCGAATTCTACGCGCAGGCGCACGCGGTGCGGCGGGTGACCCTGAAACTGTTCGACACCTACGGCCCGGGCGACCGGCGGCCGAAGCTGTTCAAGGCCCTGCGGCAGGCGGCGGCGCGCGGTGAGCCCCTGCGGATGTCGGCGGGCGAGCAGTTGATCGACCTGGTCTACATCGACGATGTGGTGGACGCCTTCGCGCGGGCCATCGACCTGGCGGCCGGGCCCCCGGACAACGAGCGGCCCCCTTCCCCTGCCGCCGCCCAAGCCGGGTCAGGCCTGGCGTTCGGGGTTTCGGCCGGCCGGCGGCTCCGACTGCGCGACCTGGTCGAGACGTTCGGCGCGGTGTCGGGAAAGCGTGTGCCGGTTGAGTGGGGGGCGCGCCCCTACCGGAAGCGTGAAGTGATGGTGCCCTGGACACGGTTCGCACCCGTGCCCGGCTGGGCCCCGCAGGTCAGCCTGGAGGAAGGCATCCGACGGATCTTCCAGCAGGAGCCGTGGAGGCAGGGGGAATGACCCCGTTCTTCACAGTGGGCATCCCGGTCTACAACCGGGTGCAGGCGGTGCGCGACGCGGTGGAGAGCGTGCTGGCCCAGACCGACCGCGACTTCGAGCTGGTGGTGGTCGACAACGCCAGCACCGACGGAACCTGGGAGTATCTGCAGGGGTTGACCGACCCGCGGGTGCGGGTCTTCCGCAACGCCGCCAACATCGGGATGGTTCCGAACTGGCGCCGCTGTATCGAGGAGGCGCGGGGGACGTGGTTCAAGTTCCTGATGTCCGATGATGTGTTGTTTCCCTGTGCCCTGGAAGAGATCCGCGCCCTGGTGGAAAGGTTCTCCGACAGCCGGGTGGTGGTGGCGGCGGGCGTGAACTTCAAGGGGCCGAGCCCCGCCCCGCCGGCGCGGGCGCCGGCCGAGCCCCGGTTCTTCACGCCCCGCGACCTCCGGCGGATGGCCAGAACGTTCGAGATCCTGCCGGCGACGAACCCGAACGCCTACACGCTGGCCACGGCTGACGCGAAAGCGATGATCGCCACCCCCGACTACCGGACGGTCGAGGAGGGGCTGGGCGCGACCGGTCACAACGTGGACTTCTTCATGCTCTACTGGTGCGCCCTCCGGTCGCCGCGGGTGGTCTTCCATCCGGCGCCGCTGTACGGGGTTCGTTATCACGACGCCAACGGCGCCATCGTCGCCTTTGCCAAGACACTGGGCTACGAGGATTATGACGGGCTTGGCTGGTCATCCGTCATCGTGCAGC
>CAZKPI010000049.1:5935-7193 GCA_964554555.1 uncultured bacterium | reverse complement strand
TGGGAGGGCGACCTGCTTGTCCGCCGCCTGCTCTTCCCCACCCTCCCCCGCTCCTGGCGCCGGGAGCTGGCTTATCTGGTCAGCATGGCGTGGGGCATTCTTCTCGACTTCATCAAGAGTGTCATCCTCCGACGCCCCCGCCCACAGCCCCTTAGCCTCCCCGCCAGGGCATTCGCCGCCATCGCCAGGAATCTTCTGCTGGGGGAAACCTCTTCCAAGCGGTAAACCGGGCCTTTCGCCAAGGCCATGTGAGTTTCCCGCCGGACGGGGCAAGCAAGCGGAGACCGGTCTCCTTCTGGGGGCGCAAAGCCGCCGGGGCCTGGAGTTCGCGGCGCGGCCGGTCCGGCACCGGATGACCTTGTAAGGGGGGCGGGGCGCTACATCCTGGGTTTGTCCGGTGTTGAAGGGTGTGTTAACATGGGCCGGGAAGACCGTCAGAGGAAGGCACGTATGGCAAAGCCGCGGGGCAAAGGCACCAGGAAGTTTTCCTATGCCGACTATCTCACCTGGCCGGAAGGCGAGCGCTGGGAGATCTTCGAGGGAAAGGCGGTGGCGATGACGCTTTCCCCGAACCCCGTTCATCAGGAGATCGTGGCCAACCTTTTGGGCCAGATCTGGACATTTCTCCAGGGCAAACCATGCAAGGTCTTTCCCGCCCCCTGGACGTTCTCCTGCCGGATGGGGAAGAATGTGATGAAGCCGTGACAACGGTCCTTCAGCCTGATCTTCTGGTGGTGTGCGACCCCGCCAAAGTCACCAGACACGGGTGTCGGGGGATGCCGGACTTGGTTGTCGAGGTCCTGTCGCCGGGTTCCGCCTCGCGTGACCATATCGCCAAGCGGCGATTGTACGAGCGTCACGGGGTCCGGGAATTCTGGCGGATCGATCCCGAGGAGCGGCTGGTGATCGTCTACCGGTTGACCGCCAAAGGTCGTTTCGGGCCTCCCGCGATCCTGGACGGCGCCAACCTCGACCTCGCACCCAAGCCGCTCCCCGGTCTGACCGTCGATTTCCGGAAGGTCTTCCCGCCGCGGCCTCAGGTAGTCCGGAAGTCTCCTGCCCCCTACCGGCCCGGTTGACGGGCGAAGGCCATGGATGGCCAAGTGCCGGCGCCGCGACACGAGGTCGCGTCCTGGCGCGGGCCGAATGCCACGGAGGGCCAAGTAACGGCTCGACCCGCAAAACTCCTCTGAGGGCTCCCCAGGGAAGGGAGCCACCCGCAACACTCCCCTGAGGGCTCCCCAGGGAAGGGGGCGGC
>CAZKPI010000049.1:0-5897 GCA_964554555.1 uncultured bacterium | reverse complement strand
ACTCGAGGGCTCCCGGGCCTCCATGCCTATGGTAGAATCCGATTCATGGACAGACAGACCGCCCCGGGCCATGGGCCTACCCACCCCGTCGATCTGGAGGACCTTTGTGGCGGAGAGTGGGCCGAATGGTATTCTCTCACTCCCCAGCAACGTTGGCAGAAATCGCTCGCCCTGTGGGAGACATTCATCCTCCTGGGAGGCACCCTTGACCCCGAACCCGATTCGCAGAGTCCTTTCTACGATCCGGAAACACCAGGTCCAGGCCCTGCTGATGGGCGGGCAGGCCTGCGTGTTCTACGGCGCGGCGGAGTTTAGCCGCGACATTGATCTTGCCATCCTGAGCCGCCCGGACAACCTTGACCTCCTGCGGGCGGCCCTCGCCGAACTGGCCGCGGAAACCATCGCCGTTCCGCCCTTCCACCCTTCCTTCCTCGAGAAAGGGCATGCCGTTCATTTCCGGTGCCGGCATCCCGAGGCCGACGGACTCCGGATCGATGTCATGGCAACCATGCGCGGGGTCGATCCCTTCCCAGCCTTGTGGTCACGCCGGACGACCATCGCGACAGAGGACGGGGAATCCATCGACCTGATGGGTCTTTCGGATCTCGTCCAGGCCAAGAAGACCCAGCGGGACAAGGACTGGCCGATGATCCGGCGTCTGCTGGAAGCCCATTACGCCCAGTTCCATTCCGCTCCCACCCCGGAACGTCGCCAGTTCTGGCTACGGGAGTTGCGGACGCCCCTTCTCCTGGCCGAAGTCATGATGTCGGGTCATCCTTCAGAGACATCGATCCCTGCATCACGCCCCTGGTTGGGCTCCCGGCCTCTTCCGACCACGGAGGAGATGGCGACCCACCTGCTGGCCGAGGAATTGGCGGAGCGGAAGGCCGACCGCGCCTGGTGGGAACCACTGAAGAAGGAACTCGAGCAGTTGCGCCACGCGGGCCACAGATCGGGCTGAGACCGGCCGCAGGCCACGGATGGCCAAGTGCCGGCTCGCCCCACCATCCTGCCCTGGGCGCCAATGCCAAAGGTGTTTTTGCCGAAATCCCCTATTGATGGTCGTCTCGGGCAGTTTTTGGAAAAAAGGTTGACATGTGATTTGTGGAACGCCCTCCTCAGCGGAGGCCGGGTGGGGGCAGGAAGCCAAGGCGCCGCAAGGCGGAGGCGAAGCCCCGCCGGTTTTTTTCGGGAACGACGAGGTGGCAGTCTCCGGCCAGCCGGCACAGGTCGCGGGCTTTCGGATCGTGGGCGATCAGGTGCGCCGTATGGGGATCGGTCACCGGCACCAGCAGTGCGGGTTCGGGATCGCCCACCAGGGCGGCGCGCCGGCCCGTGTCTGCGAGCAACTGCCGCACGTGGCGAGGCCGGGGAAGGGCCTCGCGGCAGTCGGGTCGGGAAGATCCTGATCGGCCCGCTCTCCGAGAAAGCGAGGGATCTCGTCGAGCTTCCCGCCGTCCTCCAGGAAGGTGAGCAGAGAGGCTGGTGACATGGTCCAGGTGGAGCCGGTCCGGGTGGCAAACCGGTCGAGGAAGAGGGCATCCTCGAGAGGGGCGGCGGCAAGCTTCGTGGGCACAATCTCGAAGGTTGGCAACACGTGCAGGTAGCGGGGACGCTCGACGACCGGAGCCTCGTAGTCGTCGGCGGCTCCCAGGCAGTAGGCCCCCAACCGGGTCAAACGCAGATACAGCAGGCCGTCAGCGGAGGTGAAGAATTCGTGGTCGTCGGTGCCCCAGAGCGAGCCCAACTCGGGGTCGATGCCATGGGGGTTGGTGAACCCGATGTCGATCAAGCCGAGGGGGGCCAGACCTCCCAGCAAAAAGACCCGCAGGATCCAACGACAAAGATCGCGATCGCCTGACAGATGCCCATACTGGGGGGAACAGAAATACAGCGACAGCGACCCGCGCTCGTCGGCTTCGACACGCATCCGGCGGCCGGAGGCGAGCATGAACCGTTCGAAATCGCCGAGCGCCACCCACTTGCCGATGGGCAGGTCGGCAAGGGTCTCCAGCACCGGTTGGCGACGCTCGGCCAGCGGCAGGAGCCAGCGACGGCCTTTTCCGTTGAGGCCGCGCAGTCCCTTGACCTGGCGCAGTTCGTCCCATTCGTCATCCGACCTGAGATTGTCGATGGCCTGTCGCAGATGGTCGGGAGTTGGCCCAGCGGCCACGGTTTCCCCAAGCTTCGTCAGGACGAGTACCGAGCCTTTGGGCCTGGCCCAACCCACCTGTTGCACCAGGATGCTCCAGGCGTGGGCCCGGCCGGGAAGCCTCTCCGTCCCCGCAGGGTCATCTAAGCTTCCCGCTTCTTCTGTTCCGATGGAACCTGCGGATCGGTTTCCTGAGCTGGCGGAGGAGAGAGTCTGGACGGTCATGAGCCCCCCGCCCGGCAACCGGAACCCCTGGATCTGCCGTGCGGGCACCGGGGCCTTCCGTTTCTTCTTTTTTCCGTCCTCTGCCGGTTTGGGTGGAGGCTCGAGATCCCATTCGGGAAGGACCAGCGCGCCCGCCAAGGCCTTCAGCCCCCCCGGGGTCGCCCGGCCGGTGGCCGCGGACACCTTGACCTTGCCACTACGGATGACCGCCAGGATTCGGCTGATCTCAGGAAAGATCTGGGTTTCCCCGGCGAAGAGCCGGATGTCGACATTGACCTTGCTCTTCCGCCAGCCAAGCGTCATGGTCTGATGGGATGGGAGGTCGGAGCGGGCCGGGCAGACGGGGCCATCCGGGCGCGGCAGGAGTTCGCGCAGTTTCTCTCGCAGAACAACCGGCATGACCCTGGGACCGCGAGAGTCCGGGCGTTCGAAGAAAAGCGACAGCAGGTAGGTAGGCCCGCGGAAGGTGACTCGCTCATAGGCGGTCTTTCCGATATGGACCGGCACCCGTGCGATCACATCGTGTTCGTCGGGCTCTGCCTCCTCAGTGGTGGCGGCGGCCGCGGCCGTCGGGACCGCCCCGCCGCCGGGCAAATCGGCTCCAACCAGGGGGGGAGGCTCGGTGCCTGAGACCGTCGTTACCTCGCTGACGGATTTCCCCCCTGTGCCATCTTCGCCACCGCTGGCCTCGAGTTCGTCGTCGTCTGCCTCTTCATTGTCGAAAGAAGAGAGGATGAAACCCCCGGCCGGTCCGCTCGTCCGATCGTTTTTCCCCACCTCGATGAGCTTGACGTGGGTATCCACCGACGCCGGGACGGTGGGCGGGAGGCGGCCGTACTTGGCCTGGAAGGCCGCCCTGTCCACCCGCCCGTCGCCGTAGGCCGCCTCGGCCAGAAACCGGCGCTCGTTCGTCGTCAGGTTCTGGATGAGCTCGGGGAAGCGCTTTGACAGATAGTCGGTGAAAAACTCGACCAGTTGGGCCTTCGGAGCTTGTCCGAGACCGACCTTGGCCTGACTGGCCACTTTTTTCAGAATGGCCGAAGATTGTTGCTCGATGAGCTCCCGGGGAAAGGTGAAACGTGTCATGACGGCTCCATCGGAAGGGAATGTCGCCGGCGAGCTTACCAGAATCAGCGGGCCGGTGCCAGGCTCAGGGCGGAAATCAGAATTTTCGCTCCAGGAGAGCCCGATCCCTGGGCGGCCCTGCGTCCTGAACCGTCCGATGGGGGGCGGTTCCCCTGGCCCAACAATCCGGTGGATCTGTCCGAAAAGTGGCATGGTCATGGGGGGTAGATGGGAGACCACCACGGAAAGAAGGGGACACTTTGGCCCAGAGAGGAAGAGGGCTTCGAAACGCCCGCCCCTGGCTACCTGGGGGGGTGGGAACCGCCTTCTGCCGCCCGGCTGGTCGGCCGGCCATGACCGGGCGCCCCTTTCCGTCAGTGGCCCACGCGATCCCGCCCAGGGGGCTCAGTCCGTGGGCGATCAGGTGCTCAACGCCGTCGTCTCTGCTCAGGAACGGCAAGGCATTCCCGGCCTCCCAACGAAGGCCGACCAAGGTCCTCTCCAGCTCGAGCAGGGCCAGAAAAGAATCAAACGGAAAGCGCATGTCGCATCTCCCCGATCGCCGATTTCCCGGGCAATCCGATCCCTGAGGCAACGCCGCGGGGAAAAACGGGTTCGCGGAGGACCACTGCCCGGGGCGCCTGCGGCCTCCCTTTGGCTTCGTGGCCGTCGGGTCTGGGAAGGAACACAGCTCGTGGCACCCGGGGCCTACTTCCGACCTCGTGGCGGTCGGCTCCGCGGAGGAAGGTGACCGGCGGATCTGGCACCATGTTGCCTCTCTGCGGAGAATCGGGGCCAGCGAACTTCCCCCGGGGCCTGTCTTCGAGGCGGCGTTGTGATACGCGCGGTTGGCCCATTTTCCTCTTCCCTGGCGGGCTCACCTGGCCATCTCGCCTTCTCTGAGCAGATCGGCCGGGTCCTCGACGATCCGGTAGGCATACCCCTGTTCACACAGGAACATCTGCCGGTGCAGGGCGAACTCCTGCTCGACGGTGTCGGCGCTGACCAGCGTGTAGAAATGCGCCTGGTTGCGGCCGGGCTTGGGGCGGAGAATCCGGCCGAGGCGCTGGGCCTCTTCCTGGCGGGAGCCGAAGGTGCCCGACACCTGGATGGCCACGGCGGCATCGGGAAAGTCGAGCGCGAAGTTGGCCACCTTCGAGACGACCACGACCCGCGCCCGGCCCGCCCGAAAGTCGGCGAAGATCCGCTCGCGCGCTGTCTGAGACGTAGCCCCCGTGACCAGCGGGGCTCCCAGCTCGTCCGCCACGGCTCGCAACTGGTCGAGATACATGCCGATGACCAGCGTCGGCTCGTCGGGATGCCGCGCCAGCAGAGTACGCAGGGGGGACAGCTTGTCGGGGTTTTCCGAGGCGAGCCGGAACTTCTCCTTGGCCGGGGCCACCGCGTAGGGCATGCGCAGACGCTCGGGAAGGGGAATGCGCACCTCGGTGCAGGCGGCCTTGGCAATCCAGCCCTGCCCTTCGAGTGTCTTCCAGGGCACGTCGGCCTTCTTCGGGCCGACCAGAGCGAAGACGTCGCCTTCGCGGCCGTCCTCGCGCACCAGCGTGGCAGTCAGGCCCAGCCGGCGACGGGCCTGCAGGGCGGCAGTCACCTGGAAGACCGGGGCCGGCAGGACGTGCACCTCGTCGTAGATGATCAGCCCCCAGTCGCGGCTGTCGAACAGCCGAAAGTGCGGGTAGTTGCCGTCCTTGACGGTCCGGTGGATGATGACCTGATAGGTGGCAAGGGTGACCGGCGCGATGTCCTTGCGCTTCCCGCTGTATTCGGCGATCAGGTCTTCGTCCAAGGAGGTCTTGTCGAGCAGTTCGTCGCGCCACTGTTGGATGGCGCTGACGCTGGTCGTCAGGATCAGGGTCGAGGTCTGCAGATACGCCATGCAGGCCATGCCCACCATCGTCTTGCCGGCGCCGCAGGGCAGAACCACCACGCCACTGCCGCCGCGCTCACTGCCTCCCGCATGAAAGGCCTCGGCCGCCGCGACCTGGTAGGGGCGCAGGGCGAAGGCCCCGCCCCCGCGCCGCCTGGCCAGCAAGCTGATCGGGAGCGGGGTTCCCGCCACGTAACCGGCCCGATCGTCGACCGGGAAGCCGACGGCGACCAGCGCCTGTTTCAGCCGGCCGCGCTGGAGGGGCGAGACCAGGAAGCGGGTCGGCGCCAGCCGTTCCCGGAAGAACTGCCGGACGTCGGGGTGGCGGGCCATCTCCTCGGCCAGCGCCGGGTCGGAGGCTTCCAACAGCAGGTTGCCCGCCGCCTGCCGGGTCAGCACCAAGCGGCCGTAGCGGCCGGCGAAGTCGCGCACCCCAATCAGCACGGAGGCCGGGGGGGTGAAGCGGGAATACGCCTCGAGGTCGGCGGTGATGCCGGCGGCCGTGGCTCCGGCGGCGCACGCGTTCCAGACCGACAATGGGGTGATGCGGTAGGTATGGACGTGCTC
>CAZKPI010000048.1:0-15197 GCA_964554555.1 uncultured bacterium | reverse complement strand
GGTTCGGGGTCGCCGCGGGGTCAGTGGGCTTCGACGATGAACTTGATGGCTGTCTTTTCGTTTCCGTCAATTTCGATCTTGGCAAAGGCGATGATGGTGACCAGCTCGACGCCTTTGGGGGCCACGTATCCTCGGGTGACCGCGATGGCTTTGACCGTCTGGTTGACCGCCCCCGCCCCGACCGCCAGGAGTTCGACCCGGGTGTCGTGTTCGAGAACGGCGGCGATGGCGCCGGCGACGGATTTGGGATTGGATGATGATGCGACTCGAAGTATTTCCATGCTCAGCCTCTCTCCGGTTTTCTGAAGGGAAACCGTCCCTCTGGTTCCATTATAAATCAAAACTCCCGAAGAAACACGAATTTCGGGGACACCTGACGTCACTGCCCCCGCGAGGGAATGCGGTCAGGTGTCCCCGAAATCCGCGAAATTCCGGAAAGCCGGGGGATCAGACGCGGCGGAAGGCGATGCTGGCGTTCTGGCCGCCGAAGCCGAAGGAGTTGACCAGGCCGGTCTCGATGCGGACCTCGCGCGCGGTGTTGGGCACGAAGTCGAGATCGAGGTTCTCGCCGGGGCAGTCGAGGTTGATGGTGGGATGGACGAACCCGCCGGTGATCTGCAGAATGGTGGCCACCGCGCCGAGACAGCCGGCGGCGCCGAGCAGGTGCCCGATCATCGACTTGGTCGAGTTGACCATCAGTTTCCTCGCGTGGTCGCCGAAGACGCGCTTGACGGCGAGGATTTCGGCCACGTCGCCCAGCGGGGTCGAGGTGCCGTGGGCATTGATGTAGTTGACGCTCTCCTTCGGGGTGGAGCGCCAGGCCAGGGCATCGGTCATGGCCTGGCAGGCGCCCTCGCCGTTGGGCTCGGGGGCGGTCAGGTGGTAGGCGTCGGCGTTGGCGCCGTAGCCGAGGATCTCGGCGAGGGGCTGGACGCCGCGGCGCTGGACGCTGGCCTCGGTCTCGAGCACGAGCACCCCGGCCCCCTCGCCCATGACGAAGCCGTCGCGGTCCTTGTCGTAGGGCCGCGAAGCCTTTTCGGGGGCGTCGTTGCGGGTGGAGAGGGCCTTCATCTGGGCGAACCCGGCGACGGTCAGGGGGGTGATGGCCGACTCGGCCCCGCCGGCAACGCAGATGTCGATCATGCCGTGGGCCAGCTTGAGGTAGGCTTCCCCGATGCCGTGCAGGCCGGAGGCGCAGGCCGAGACGATGCAGAAGTTGGGGCCCTTGAAGCCGTGGGCCATGGCCACGTAGCCGGATGCGATGTTGCAGATCATCATCGGCACCAGGAAGGGGCTGACCCGGCCGGGGCCCTGCTGGCGGATGACCTCCTGCTCGGCCTCGAAGGTGTGGATCCCGCCAATGCCGGTCGAGATGATGACCCCGACCCGCCTGGGGTCAAAACTGCCGGGGGTCAGGCGGGCCTGCTCGAGGGCCATGTGGGAGGCCCCCATGGCAAACTGGGAGTAGCGGTCGTGACGCCGGATATCCTTCTTCGCGATGTAGAGGGAAGGGTCGAACCCTTTGACCTCGGCCGCGATGCGGACGCTGTGCTTGCTGGCGTCGAAGGTGGTGATGGGCCCCACCCCGCTCTTGCCGGCCCGCAGGTTGCGGGCGAACTCCTCGGCGGTATTGCCGATGGGGGTGACGGCCCCCACGCCGGTCACGAACACCCTGTTCATTGCCGTGGCCTCCTGATGGTTGGTGCCGCCCGCGTCCCCCCGGCGCCCGTCCCCGCCGCACGGCGGGAGGGGCGCCGGGACCTCAGGCGTCCTTGAACTCGAGCCCGTCGAAGAACAGCCGGAAGATCTCGGCCACCGACAGGATCTCCTTGATCTTGTAGACGTGCTCCCCGGCAAACACCAGGCCCTGGTCGAGGTTGCCGTCCTTGGCCTGGGTCAGGGCCCGCACGATGCAGAACACGTGGGAACAGCGCTTCAGACAGCCGTCGCACTGCTCGACGGGCACCGGCCCCTGGGCGATGCGGTCGGAGAAGGGCGTCGACAGGGCGTTGCCGGGAAGGCCGACCGGGCTGTGGATCTTGAAGACGTCGCCCTCCTTCGCCTGCAGGTAGCGCTGTTTGAAGGCATCGGACGCGTTCGACTCGCGGCTGGCCGCGAACCGGGTGCCGATCTGGACCCCATCGACGTTCATGGCCAGCACCTCGAGCAGGTCGGCGCGGTCGGCGATGCCCCCGGCGATCAGCACGGGGATCTTCACCGCCTCCTTGACCAGCGGGTAGAGGAGGCGCGACGACTTGGTGGTGCCCAGGTGGCCGCCGGCCTCCTTCCCCTCGACGACGACCGCCGAGGCCCCGAGCGATTCGGCGAGCACGGCCAGACGGGCCGTGGAGACGATGGGAACGACCGGCACCCCCGCCCGCTGACCCAGGGTCAGCAGGTCGCGGGAGAAACCCGCCCCCGCCACCAGCAGGTCGATGCCCTCATCGACCGCCGTTTCCATGACCTTCATGAACTCGGCGGCGGCGACCAGGGTATTGATGCCGACAATGCCGCCGTTGGCGATGCTTCGCGCAGTGCGGATCTCGCGGCGCAGTTCGTCGGCCTGCATGCCCGATCCGGCGATGAGGCCGATGCCGCCCTCGCGGGCGACAGCACCGGCCAGCCGCCCGGTGGAGACCCGAATGGCCATCCCGCCCTGGATCAGCGGGTAGCGGGGACGAAGGTTGCCAATGACCAGCCGGGGCAGGATTTTCACGGACGGGCGGCGCTCCCAGCCAGGATGACCACCGGCGCGCACCACTGCGGGCCCGCGCCGGCCGTCACCGATTCGAACGGAAGAACGGGATCAGCCCTTCTTCTGGGTGATATAGTCGACGGCATCCTTGATGGACTTGAGCTTCTCGGCATCCTCGTCGGGAATCTCGATGCCGAAATGCTCTTCGAGATCCATGACCAGCTCGACGGTGTCCAGACTGTCGGCGCCCAGATCCTCGATGAAGTTCGCCTCCATGGTGACCTGCTTCTCGTCCACCTGGAGCTTGTCGACCACGATGCGCTTGATTTCCTCGAAGTAGTTGCTCATGTTGTGCCTCCTGATTGGGTGTCGGGGTTTCCTAGGTATTTAATACATGACCATGCCGCCGTCAACCGTGATCACCTGCCCGGTGATGTAGGCCGCACGATCGGAAGCCAGGAACGAGACGAGATTGGCGACATCCCGCGGGGTGCCGAAGGCCCCCATCGGGATCTGGCCGAGCATCTGCTCCTTGACCTTCTCGGGCAACACGTCGGTCATTTCGGACTGGATGAACCCGGGCGCGATGGCGTTGGCCCGGATGCCGCGCCGGCCGAACTCCTTGGCGAAACTGCGGGTGAAGGCGATGATGCCCGCCTTGCTGGCGGCGTAGTTGGCCTGGCCGGCATTGCCCATCAAACCGATGACCGAGGCGATGTTCACCACCGCCCCGCTCTTCTGTTTGAGCATGACGCGCGAGGCCGCCCGCGAGACCAGGAAGGTGCCCTTCAGGTTGACGGTCAGCACCGCATCCCAGGCCTCGTCGGTCATCTTCATCAGCAGACCGTCGCGGGTGATGCCCGCGTTGTTGACCACCACGTCGAGCCGCCCCATCCATTTGGCCGACTCGTCGATCAGGCGGTCGGCGTCGTCAGTCCTGGCCACATTGGCCACCACCGCCTTGACGGTCAGACCTTCGCCCTCGAGGGTCTGGCGGGCCTTTTCGAGCCCCTCGGCGTTGACATCGGAGAGCACCACGGCATAGCCGTCCTGGCCGAGGACGCGGGCGATCTCGAACCCGATGCCGCGCGCCGACCCGGTCACCAGCGCGGTCTTTCCGTTGGACACGGTCACGGGCCTCACCTCCGGATGGATTTCCCCCCGCCCCCATGAGGACGGGGGGGAAGTGCTGTATTCTGCCCAAAAACCGCCTCCCTGTCAAGAGGAAATCTCCGGCTCACGCGGAGCCGAAGAAGGCAAGACGGCGAAAGACCGCCGGCCCGGGACCACGGCTGACCCGGCCGGGGGCGGGGCCTGGCCCAGGGGCCTTGGTCAGCCGGGGCCCGGAGGCGGCCCCGATGGCCAAAGCCCGCGGGAAACCCCGGTCTCAGGCCTGGGTGACCGCGGTCTGGGGGGCGGCGGCGGCCGGCCCGGCCAGGGCCTGCAGGGAAGCTGGATCGCTGGCGAAGGCGATGGCCGCCTCGGCGACGGTCTTCTTGACAAGGGGCCCGACCACCTTGCCCGCGCCCAGTTCGACAAAGGTGCGGAACCCGTCGGCCCACAGGCGCTGGACGGTGCCTTCCCAGCGGACCGGCCCGGTCAGCTGGTCGAGCAGTTTGGCCTTCAGGTCGGCCGCCCGGGTGGTGGGCAGGGTGTCGATGTTGGTGTAGACGGGAACGCGCGCATCGGCGAAGGGGACGGTTTCGAGCACCTTGGCGAGCCGGTCGCGGGCGGCGCCCATGAGGGGCGAGTGGAACGGGCCGGACACCTCGAGGGGGATGACCCGCTTGGCGCCCTTTTGCTGGGCGAGCTGGGAAGCCTTCGCCACGGCGGCCCGGGCGCCGCTGATGACGAGCTGGCCGGGGCAGTTCTCGTTGGCGACGACGCAGACGCCCTGGTCGGCCGCCTCGCGGCAGGCCTCGGCGAGGGTGTCGCGGGACAGCATCATGACGGCGGCCATCGCGCCGGTGCCCGACGGGCAGGCGTTCTCCATGGCCCGGGCGCGCTCGTCGACCAGCCGCAGGAGGTCGTCGTAGGAAGCGACGCCGGCGGCAAAGAGGGCGGCGTATTCGCCCAGGCTGTGGCCGGCGGCGGCGCCAAAGGCGAACCCGGTGCGGCGCAGGGCCTCGACCAGGAGGGCGGAGGCGAAGAAGATGGCCGGCTGGGTGTTGGTGGTCTCCTTCAGCACGGCCTCGGGGCCTTCGAAGCAGACCCGGCTGAGCGGCCGGCCCAGCAGGCGGTCGGTGCGGGCGGCCATCTCGGCGGCCCAGGGGAAAGTTTCGACCATGGCCTTGGCCATGCCGACCTTCTGGGAACCTTGTCCGGGGAAGACGAGGACGTTCATGCGGTCAATTCCTTCCATGCAGTCAATTCAGTCAATTCCGCCAGGCGCCGGCCGGGCGGGATGTCCCGGGCCCTCCGGCCCGTCTCGGTCTGGCCTGCTTCGGGCCGTCCGGCCGGTTTCCCGCGACCGGTTCCGGGGCCGCCGACGGCCTGGCACCTCGCGGCGGGCAGGGTTCCGCGAAGGGGGTCCCGGCTTTGGCGGCCAGCGCCGGCGTCCGGAGCGGTCCTGGCTGTCACGGTCAGCACCGGCCTTGGCCCCTTGCCTTGCCCCCGCGGGTCAGTTCCGGTGTTCGGCGGCGGCAAGACCCGCCCCGGCTTCGGAAAACAACCCGCGCAGGCGGCCAAAGATGACGGGAAGATCGTGTTCGAAGCGGGCGAAGATGTTCGCCACCGGCTCCTCGGTGTCGATCAGGCCGCAGACCTGCCCGGCCATCACGGTGCCTTCATCGATGTTGCCCTCGACCACCGCCCGGCGCAGGGCGCCGCGGCCCATCTCATCGAGCTGTTCAGGGGTGGCGCCCTTCTTCTCGGCCTCGATGTACTGCTTCGCCAGCTTGTTCATGATGACCCGCACCGGATGACCGGTGGAGTAGCCGGTGGCGACGGTGTCGCGGTCTTTGGCCTGGGCCACAACCTTCTTGTAGTTGGGATGGGCATGGCACTCCCGCGACAGGATGAACCGGGTTCCCATCTGGATGCCCTCGGCGCCGAGGGCGAAGGCGGCGACCAGGCCGCGGGCGTCGGCGATGCCGCCGGCCGCGATGACCGGAATGGAAACGGCATCGACGATCTGGGGGATCAGCACCATGGTGGTGATCTCGCCGATGTGGCCGCCCGACTCGGTGCCTTCGGCGACCAGGGCATCGACGCCCGACCGCTCGAGGCGCTTGGCCAGGGCCACGGAGGAGACGACGGGGATGACCTTGGTGCCGGCCTCCTTGCAGGCCTTGACGTAGGGCCCGGGGTTGCCGGCGCCGGTGGTGACGACCGCCACGCGTTCCTTCAGGCAGATGTCGAAGATCTCGGCGGCGTTGGGCATCAACAGCATGATGTTGACGCCGAACGGCTTGTCGGTCTGGGCCTTGATGGCGTGGATCTCCTGGCGCAGGTGGTCGAGATCCATCGACCCCGAACCCAGGACGCCCAGGCCGCCGGCGTTGCTGACAGCGGCGACCAGGCTCGACGAACTGACCCAGGCCATGCCGCCCTGGAGGATGGGAAACCTGATTCCCAGGAGTTTGGTGAGGCGGGTTTCGATCATGGGGCGGACCTCCGGGACCTCAATGATGATGCGGGGCGTCGCAGGGACCGGAAGGGGTTGGAGGAACCGGCCGCCGCCCCGTCGTCAGCGGGCATCGCCCTGGACCTGGGGACCGGCCGCCTGGGCCACCCGCTGGGTGATGGTACCGATCACGTCGGTCTTGGCATACTCGGTGGCAAGCTGGAGGGCGTGGGCGATGACGCGGGCCTTGGACTTGCCGTGGCAGACGATGGCCCCGCCGGCAATGCCCAGCAGGGGGGCGCCGCTGTATTCGGGGGCGTCGGGCTGGTACCGCCGCAACTGCGTGGCCAGGCGGGCGGTGATCTCGGGGGGAAGGCCGGCGCCGGCGATGGCCTTCTTGAGGGGGCTCATGATCATCTCGGCCACCCCCTCGCTGGTCTTCAGCAGGATGTTGCCGACGAACCCGTCGGCGACCACGACGTGGGCCTCGCCCGCGAACATGTGGTCGGGCTCGATGTTCCCGACGAAATTCAGAGGGGCCTTGGCGAGCAGGTCGAAGGCGGCCTTGGTCAGGTCGTTCCCTTTGCCGGGTTCGGACCCGACGTTGAGCAGGCCGACCTTCGGCTTGGGAATGCGGCAGATGGCCTCGTAGTAGGCGGACCCCATCAGGGCGAACTGCAGGAGGTGGAACGGGCGGCAGTCGACGTTGGCCCCCACGTCGCAAACCAGGACGCCATGCTCGGCGGCGGTGGGCAGGAGCACCGAGATGGGGGGGCGCTCGACGCCGGGAATGCGGCCGATCTCGAGAAGCGAGGCGGCCATCTGGGCCCCGGTACTGCCGGCCGACAGGAAGGCCGTGGCCTTCCCTTCCTTGACCAGGCGGGCGGCGACCGCCACCGAGGCGTTTTTTTTGCGCCGCAGGGCGGTGGTCGGGGTCTCCCCCATTTCGACGAAATCGGGGGTGTGGCAGATCTCGCAGGCGGCCGGCAGGTCGGGCAGGGAATCCCGGATGTCGGACTCGCGGCCGACCAGGATCAGCTCCGCGGGGCCTGCCTCGTCGAGATATTGCTTCGCCCCAAGCACGAGTTCACGAGGGGCGAAATCGCCCCCCATGACGTCGATGGCGATCTTCATCGATCAGTGCAAAAGATCAGGCCTTCTCGACTTCGAACACCTTCGTCTTCTTGCTGTAGTGTCCGCAGGCGGGGCACACGCGGTGCGCCAGCTTGATCTCGAAGCAGTTGGTGCATTTGGCCAACGGCAGGGGGGCCAGCTTGTCATGCATGCGGCGCTGATACTTGCGCAACCTGGAACCACGATGTTTTGGACACGCGCCCATGGGGAACTCCTCCGATGCTGATAAAAGTGAGTCTTCGGACTATAGCAGATTCCGGGCTCCGAGTCAACATCCTTGCTTCCGGGACAGGCCGGTGCCATACTGGCAGGGAACGCATCCCACCACAATCCCAACCGGAGGCCTCCCCATGTCGAACCGCCTGTACCGCCTGCCCCGCCCATCCCGCGCCGCCCTGGCCGCCCTCCTGCTGGCCGTCTGCCTGCCCCTGGCCGCCCAGCAGGCGGTCCCGGCCCCGAAGGATGCCAAGATCAACATCTTCGCGGTGATGTCCCCCGAGATCGAAGCCGCCGCCAAGGCCTGCAGTCAGGACCTGTTCGACCAGGAACACCTCAGCACCTTCCCGCAGATGGGCTTCCAGGTGCACTGCACCTTGTACATGACCAACTACCCGCCCGCCGCCCTCGATCAGCTGAAGGCCCTGGCGGCCTCGTTCGCCGCGACCGTCAAGCCCTTCCCGGCCACGACCACCGGCATGTTCATCACCAAGGACAACTGGTTCTTTTTGAACCTCGAGCGTGACCGCAACCTGCAGACGCTCAGCGACGAGGTGGTCAAGCTGGCCTCCCCCCTGCGCTCCCCCGCCAGCTTCATTCCCGACTGGGCAAAGGACAACCCCGAAAAGGTCGAGTACATCAAGAAATACGGCAGTCCCAACGTGTTCGCCCAGTTCGAACCCCACCTGACCCTGCTGGCGAAGGCCGACGGCGAGGCCCTTCAGCGGTTCGTCGCCAGCAACAGCCAGAACCCGGCCTACGCCCCGCCCATCGCCGGCCGGGTCGTCGGCATCGGGCTCGGTGAGGCCGACCGCAACGGGCAGATCGCCACCCCGACCGCCGTGTTCCTGTTCCCCGCCGACTGACCGGCCGAGGTTCCCCGGGCTCAGGAAAAGCGCGACTTCCTCCGATAATGGGGGGCAAGACCTCCCGGAGGTGTCGCCATGTCGTGCGTCACGCCCTTCCATAAAGGCCTCCTTTTCCTCGGACTGCTGGCCGTTGCCACCGTCGTCCTGGGGGGCTGTGCCAGCAGTGCCAACTCCCTGTCGGCCAGCCGGCAGACCCTGACCGCCGAAGGCGAGGGAACCGCCACCGCGACAGCCGCCATCCCCGCCAACAAGGCGCCCGTGGTCAACCTGATGACCTCCAACAGCATCGTCGGGTTCGGCAGTCAGGTCACCCTCACCGCCGAGGCCATCGACCCCGACGGGGATGCCCTGCAGTACACCTGGTCCGCCTCGTCGGGCGTCATCCTCAACCAGACCCTCAACCAGATCACCTGGAAGGCCCCGGACGCCGCCACCAGCAGTATGATCAAGTGCTCGGTCGCCGATCCCAAGGGCGCGCAGAACCAGGCCCAGGCCCAGATCGACGTCGTCGGGGGCCGGGTCTACCGCCTGAACCTCTCCCTCAACCGGTCCTCCCTGTACGCCGGAACCCTGGCCAGCACCGACGGTTCCGAATGGGTTCCCCTGGCGCAGGCCAAGGTCACCCTGGTGAACATCGATCAGGTCGGCATCTCCGACGCCGCCGGCAAGGTGGAGTTCAACGTCGACGCCGGCGTCCAGGTCGCCAGCCAGACCCTGGTCGTGGTGCGGTACCTCGACTGGGAAGCCCGCTACACCGTCGTCTTTCCCAGCAAAGGCAGTGTGATGGCGGACACCCTGCAGTTTTATCCCGGGTTCGACGGAGTCACCGTGGCGGTCGGCCGGGGCGACTCCTTCGCCACCCGGCGGGGCGGGGTCGAGGTCAGCGTGGTCGAGCAGACCGCCGGTGAGGACAAGCCTCTCTCCGAAGTCACCGTCCAGGTCGGGGCGGGCCAGCAGACCGCCCTCGGCGGGGTCGCCTTCCTGTCCAGCGAGGTGCCGGGCGGCGAGGCCGTCCTGCGCGTGACCAAGGCGGGGTACCGGCCGGTGTCGGGATACCGCATCCCCGTCGTCTTCGACGGGCTGACCCTGGTGCGGACGACCATGCTGGCCGAGGCGGCCAGTCCGCGGACGGACGCGACGGTGGCCTGGACCAGGCCTTTCAACGGGCAGAAGGCGGTTCCGGTGACCGGCCCCTTCGAGATCGGGTTCGGCCAGCCCATGGAAAAGAGCACGATCTTCAACGATCTCGAGATGGTCATCCAGGAGAGCGAGAGCCGCGCGACCATGATCCTGAACGGCACCGGCCTGGCCAACCGGTTCACCGCGGCCTGGGACGGCGACACCCTCCTGCGCCTGACCCCGAAGACGCCGCTGAAGCCGCTGAAGAAGTACAGCTTCTCGGTCGCGCGCTGGACCGCCCATGCCCAGGACGGCCGCGTGCTGAAAAGCTACGCCGGCATGTTCGGCTCGTTCACCACCGACTCCGACGGCAGTCCGGCCGTGGTCTCGACCTCGCCCCGGAACGGCGACACCGGGTTCCCCCGGTCGGGCCCGTTCGCGCTGACGTTCGACCGCCCGATGGATCCGGAGACCCTGAAGACCGGCCTGACAATCGAGGTCACCAACGTGCAGACCGGCGCCAAGGTGACCATCGACGGCTCGACCCTCGAGGCCAACTTCGCGGTGACCTGGTCGGCCGACAACACCGTGCTGTCGCTGGCCCCGCGCCGACAGCTCCGGGCCTACACCCCCTACCTGGTCAAACTGCTCGCCAGCGGCCTGAAATCGCGCTCCGGCCGGTCGATCGAGCAGTTCGCCAACCTCTGGGGCCAGTTCACCACCGGAGCCCTGTAGAGGGGAAACCGGGCCCCGGCTGACACCCTGCCGGAAGTGCCCCTTGGCCGCCGCGGATGGCGGCGCGGCACGCGAGGTTCGCGCACCGCCAGGGGGCCGACCCCCGCCGGTCAGGCAGGGACGCTGGTCGTCCCCGTCAGGCGCAGGCCAGGCCGGCCCGAAGGCAGAACCATTTCCGCGAGACTGCCCGCAGGGAAGACCTCCCGGGCCATTTCCCGCAATCCGGCGTCGAGGATGATCTGGGTGTGCCCGGGAGAGAGAAGTCCCGGTGCGGCTTTGCGGATCTCGATGAGGACGGGCGAAATGACCAGAAAGTCCATGCGGGTGGCGGGATCACCCATGACGCTCGAGAAGAAAGAGTCGGCGAACAGGAACTGGGAGACGCCAAGGGGGAAGGCCGACCGCGCCGCCTCCATGATTTCGCGGGCGGCGGCGAGCGCCTCCCGGGGGCCTTCCGGGCCGAAAAACACGTTCACCACGTCGAACAGGTCGAACCGGTCAACGACGCCGCGGCACCGGCTGACCGAACGGGCGACCGCCACGTAATAGGTTTGCAGGTCCTGGATCAGAGCCTTGAACTCCCCGTCCGTTTCCGGCCGCGGGTGGAGGCAGGTGAGAAGGAAGGCCCCCGACTGCTGACGGTGGTCAGCCGCGGCAGTGTTGGTCATGATGGTTCCGTTGATCGACCGGGAGACCATGTCGGCCGCCGGAGACGGACTCTGGAACTTCTTGAGCTCGGCCCGCAGTTTCTCGCACTCGGGACACGGGGCCCTGGTGAAGACATCGAACAATCCCACGACTTCCTCCCTGGAGGGCAAGCAGGTTCCGGGCGAACCCGGCGCGCCGACCGCCAGGATGGCGATCCCCGCCGGCGCCCGGTTCCATTCTACCCCATCCAGGAAATTGGTGTCAGCGGTTTGGGCGCATGGTATGATGCGGGAACGACAAACGAGAAAGGAACGAACCATCCCCATGAACCAAGCGGACATTCTGTTCACCAACGCGCTCGTCCTGACGATGGACGATGCCTTCCGGCAGTATCTGCCCGGGGCGGTCGCGGTCCAGGGCGACCACATCGCCGCGGTCGGCCCCGAGAGCGACCTGCGGCAAGCCTGGGAAGGGCGTGAGACGATCGACTGCCAGGGCCGGATCCTGATGCCGGGGCTGATCAATGCCCACACCCACGTGCCGATGACCCTCCTGCGCGGCCTCGCCGACGACCTGCGGCTCGACGTCTGGCTGATGGGGTACATGATGCCGGTCGAGCGCGAGTTCGTCTCCCCCGACTTCGTCAAGCTGGGCACCCAGCTGGCCTGCGCCGAGATGATCCGCGGCGGCACCACCTGCTTTGCCGACATGTACTACTTCGAGGAGTCGGTGGCGGAAGGGGCGGCCGAGGCCGGGATGCGCGCCATCTGCGGCTCGTCGGTCCTGAAGTTCCCCTCGCCCGATGCCAAGTTCTACGAGGAGGCGCTGGCTTACACGCGCACCTTCATCCAGAAGTGGAAAGGCCACCCCCTGATCGTCCCGAGCGTGGCGCCGCACGCCCCGTACACGACCACCCCCGAGATTCTCAAAGCCTGCATGGAGATGGCGGTGGCGTCCGACGTGCCCCTGCAGATCCATCTTGCCGAGACGGCCCAGGAGGTCGAGGCCGTCCGTGCCGAGACGGGCATGCCCGTCATCCCCTACATGAAGAAGCACCATCTGTTCAACGCCAAGGTCATCGCCGCGCATTGCGTCCACCTCGATGAGGGCGAGATCCGGGCCCTGCACAACGTGGGCGCCGGGGTGGCGCATAACCCGAGCAGTAACCTGAAGCTGGCCTCGGGCAGTGCCCCGGTGCGGAAGATGAACGACCTGCACGTCAAGGTCGGGATCGGCACCGATGGCCCCGCCTCCAACAACGACCTCGACATGTTCGAGGAGATGCGCCTGGCCAGCTTCGTGGCCAAACTGCAGACCGGCGACCCGACCGCCGTGCCCGCCCGCACCGCCGTTCTCATGGCCACCCGCGGCAGTGCCCAGGCCTGCCATATCGGCGACCTGACCGGGTCGCTGGCCCCCGGCAAACGGGCCGACCTGATCCTGGTCGACAGCAGCCCGGTCCACAACATGCCGTATTTCCTGCGCGACAAGAATGCGGCCTACGCCCGCCTCGTCTACGCCACCAAATCGACCGACGTCACCGACACGATGGTCAACGGGAAATGGCTGATGCGCAACCGGCAGGTGCTGACCCTCGACGAAAAGGCGCTGGTCAACCGCTCGATGGAGTATGCGCGCCGCATCGACACCTTCCTGACCGCCCGCGAGAAGAGCGTGCTGTCGAAGCTCGTCGCCATCGGGGGGGCCATGGAGGAGGAAAGCTTCGAGGTGCAGATGAAGGTGCGCATCGCCGACACCGCGCCCATCATTGCCGCCCTGAAGAAGCCCGAGATCGCCATCGAGTACATGAAGCACTACCGGCAGTTCGACACCTACTTCCTCTTCGCCGGAAGTTCCCAGGGCCGCCTGCGCTACCGCGAGGACGAGCTGATCGGCGAGAAGGACGAGATCCTCAGCGCCCGCGCCCGGCTCACCCTGATCGGCCAGGACCCGCTGTACCCCATGCAGGAGCAGGCACTGCTGTCGCGCAGTCGCTATCTCGCGCCAGCCGGCAACAGCCTGCGGTTCTACCGGGAGTATTTCAAGCCTTCGTCGGAAGTGGAGGTTCAGAAGGACCGCCAGCGGTACCTGGTGCGGTTCCGGGACACCGACTTCTACATCAACATCGATCAGGTCACCAAGCCCGAACTGGGCAGTTTCCTCGAGGTGAAGAGCCGCACCTGGAGCAAGGCCGACGCGGAGCAGAAGTCGAAGCTCGTGCACGAGCTGTTGAAGTTCCTGGGCGGGGCGGAGACCGACATCGTCACCAAGGACTACCTGGAGATCGTGCTCGGCCTGTAGGCGAAACCCCGACCGCCGGAGCCAGCCAGCAGGGCAGGTTCCGGCGGTTTCGCTTGGGGGGGGAAAACGGGAAGCCAACCTGACACCGGCCTTGGCTGAAGGGACCACGGCCCGGCTGATCCGCGAAGCGGCCGGGCGCCCTGCCGAACGCGGAACGTTCGGCCGACAGACCACCGGGGTCAAGGGGCCGCCTGCCCCGGGCGAGATGGCCGGGAGGGGCGGAGCTCCTCCGGCGCTGACCGCGGCTCCAAGGTTGGCGCCGGCCATGGAGGGAAGGAACGCCGGAGCTGAAGAGAAAGAAGAGTCGGAGGGCGTCCGGACGGGGGGGGCGGCGAAGGGGCCGGCCCGGGACGGGCTCAGATGCCGGTGCGGAGGATAAGGGTGGGGATGGTGTCGAGCAGGATCATCAGGTCGAGGGTCAATGACATGTTTTCGATGTAGTACAAGTCGAATTCGACGTGGTGATGGATGGGCAGGTTGGCGGTGCGGGCGTAGACCTGCCACAGGCCGGTGATCCCGGGGCGCGCCTGCAGACGCCGGGTTTCGAGCGGGGTGTAGCCGGCGACGATGAAGGGCATCTCGGGACGCGGGCCGACCAGGCTCATTTCCCCGACGAGCACATTCCACAACTGCGGCAGTTCGTCGAGGCCCGTGGACCGCAGGAAGGCGCCCATCCGCGTGATGCGCGGGTCGGCCCGCTCGACGGGGGTCTCCGCGTAGGGGTCGGCGTCGCGGAACATCGAGCGGAACTTGAGGATGGTGAATTCGCGCCCCTGCAGGCCGACGCGCCTCTGCCGGAAGAGCACCGGCCCTGGCGAGTCGAGTTTGACCAGCACGGCGATCAGCAGAAGGAGCGGGGCGAGGGCGACCAGGAAGCCGGCGGCCACGACCAGGTCGATCAGCCGCTTGGCGCGCAGCATCCAGCGGCGGGCCGGCGGGCTGTCGAGGCTGATCATGACGGTGCCGTCGAAAAACCCGCCGTTGAGGTTCCGCAGGTAGAGGTTGCCGAAAGGCGGCACGAGGTGGATCACCAGGTCGGGGTTACAGCTCCTTTCGCGCAGGACCCAGACGTTTTCGTAGGCGATGTTCCCGCTGAACAGGAACAGTTCATCGACCGGTGTGGCGGCCAGGAAGTCGGCGAGATTGCCCCCGGGCGGCAGACGCAGGAGGCGGACCCCCAGGCCGGGGTTCTCGCGCAGGCGGGCCCGGAACAGGCGGCGGCGCTCCCCCTTCCCCACCAGCAGGACCCGGCGGCAGGCCCAGCCGCGCCGGTGTATGGCCTCGCGCACGCGGTGGGAGACCTGACGCCCGAGACTGCCCAGGATGACGAAGAACATCCAGGAGAAGAACAGGATCAGCCGGGAATAGTCATACTGCTTGTAGAGGAAAGTGCCGGCCATCAGGATGGTCAGCAGAAGCAGAGAGGTATTGAACTGCACCAGCAGTTCGTCGATGCGGAAGAACAGCAGACGGTTGACATACCCGCCCCGCCACGCCAGCAGGATGTGCCACAGGACCACGGCGGCGGCGAGCATCAGCAGGTATTGCCGGGGATTGCGCAGGTAGGGATCGACCTCGAACCAGGACGAGGTGCGCAGGAGGTAGGCCAGGGTGCCGGAGGCGGCGAGGGTCAGGGTGTCGGCGGCGGCGGGCAGAAGGAACAGGAAATGGAAGGAGCCGAGCCGGGGCCGGGCCGGGACCGCGACGGAAGCTGGAGAGCCGCTGGGGGCGCGGGCTTCGGGGGGGGACGAACCGCCGGCTCCCCCGTCACAGGGATCGGTTCCGGTCATCGTGACCCGGAGAGATCCCGGAACAAGCGGTACCAGAGAAAGGCAACCGCCAGCGCGGCGACCGTGGCCAGGGCAGTGAACCGGAAGCCGGGGCCCTCCCCGGGGCCCGCCAGACGCACATCACC
>CAZKPI010000047.1:0-15230 GCA_964554555.1 uncultured bacterium | reverse complement strand
CGGGACCGGGAACCGCTGGCGGGTCCGAGAGCGCGGGGGCCGTCCAGGCGGGGACCCCCGGGGCGGCGGGGTCCGGTCCCCGGTTGCCCTCGCGGCCGGGCCGCCCCTTCCCGCGTCCCTCGCCGGCGGGGCCTCCCTCGCGGGGTCCCTTCCCGCGCCCGCGGCCTCCGTCGCCGCCTTCAGGGGGGCCGGACCGGGAGGCGGTCTCGGGTGAGGAGGTGTCCCCGGGCAGGGAGACCGGGGTCCCGTCCTCGAGGAGGTGGTGGCCCATGACCACCACCGGGCCGTCGAGGGTGGGGGAGGCCACCTCGGCCCAGGCTCCCTGCACGATGCCGACCTCGACCGGCCGGTAGCGGGCGAGCCGGCTGGCCAGGTCGATCTGGAAGAGCCCGCGGCCGCCGTTGCGGGTGACCAGGGCGCCTGCGGGGACGACGGTCACGCCGGCATGGGCGTCGAAGGCCAGCCGCACATCGACGAACATGCCCGGCTTGAGCTGGGCGTCAGCATTGGGGATCTCGATTTCCACGCGCGCCTGGCGGGTGACCGGGTCGAGCACCGGGGCGAGGCGGGCGACCCGGCCCGGGAAGACGCGATCGGGCAGGGCCGCCACGCGGATTTCGGCGGTCTGGCCAATCTGGACCTGAAAGTAGTCGCGCTCGACGACGTCGATGACCGCGGTCACGGTGGCGAGGTCGAGGACGGTCACCACCGGGGTGTTGGGGGCCAGCAAAGCCCCCTCGTCCTGGAAGCGGGCCCCGATGTACCGCTGTTGGGAACCGCCGGTCCAGGAGGCCTCCAGTTTTGTGTAGCCCAGCCGCACCTGGGCGGCGCGCAGGACCGCTTCCTTCTGGGCCAGGCTGGCCTTGTTCACCTCGTGGCGGGCGGCCCGGCTGTCGAACTGGGCCTGGGCACTGTCGACCTCGGCGTCGGAAGAGACCTTCTGCCGGCGCATGGCGGTGACGCGCTCGAGTTCGCGGCGGGCCACGTCGAGGAGGGCCTGGCTCTCGACGATGTTGGCGCGGGCGATGGCGCGGTCGGCCTCGGCCTGGGCCACCGCCTGCACGTATTCCTCGTCGTCGAGCTCGGCCACCCGGGTGCCGTTCACCACCTGGTCCCCGATATCGACGTACAGACGCTTGAGGCGGCCGGCCACCTTGCTGGCCACGGTGTACTGGGCGCGGGGAAGGAGCGAGCCGGTGAACCGGCCCTCGGCCACCAGGTCACGGACGGTCGGGGAGGCGATCTCGACGGGGACAGCCAAGCCCCCGGCCGCGCGGCGGCCGGCCCCGGCGCCGGGACCCTTCCCGTTGCCGGGGCGGAGGGCGAGGTGGGCGATGGCCAGGCAGGCGGCCAGGACGACGAGGTAGAACAGGATCTTCTTCATGGGGTGTTCCTTTCGCGGACCCGGAGAGAGGGACGGTGCTGTTTCGGCGCAGGGGCGGGAGGGGCGCGGCGGGCGCCGGCGCGGGCGGGGGAAGGAGGAAGGCCGGGGGCCGCCTGGACGTCGGGGGAGGAAGCGGATCGGCAGGCGGCAAGGTGGGCCTCCGCGTTGGCGGCAAGGTGCTGTAGTCCATGGTGGAGGGAATTCTGTACGGGGCCGGGGAGACCGCGGGTGAGGATGCCGTGCCAGGCGCCGAGTTCCCCGTCGATGCGGCCGGCCAGGGCCCGGCCGCGGGCGGTGAGGGAAACGAGTTGCCGGCGGGCGTCGGCGGCATCCCCCCGGCGGCGGACCAGGCCGGCCTTCTCCAGTTTCTGCAGGGCCCGGGTGGCGGTGCCCTTGTCGAAATGGAGGCTCCGGGCGATCTCGTCCTGGCAGACCCTGTCGCGGCCGGCGAGGAACCGGAGAAAGGGAAACTGGCCATAGCCGATGCCCGTCCCGCGCAGGCGGGCGGCCATGAAGCTCTGGGTGGCCCGGTAGATGCGGGCGATCCAGCGGCCCAGGTAGGTTTCAGTGACGGTGGTGGTCATGGGCGGCACCCTTTCCGGAAGGTGCCCGCACTATACCGGAAAACGGTTGCCTACGCAACCAATTGACCGGGGCCCGCCGCCAACGGGCCCGGCCGGCCGGCGGCAACGGACCCGGCCGGCCGGCGGCGGCCAACGGGTCAGGCCTCCCCCGCCTGCCTCCTGCCGTTCATGGCTCCCTCTTCCTCCGGCGGAGCAGGAAGAACGGCGCGTGACTGCTGGTGAAGGCCGGTGGGTCGCGCCGGAGGACCGGGGCGATGGCCGGGTCGCGGCGGAATTCGGTGTCGAGGAACCGGCGGACCTCCCGGCGATTCCAGCCCCGCGGGTGTTCGAACTCCAGGTAGAGGCCGAGGTCGCCAGGCGAAAAGGGGCGCGTGACCAGGCCGCGGGCTTCCGGGGCGGCGCGAGGCAGGTTGAAGATGGCCACGTTCAGAAAGTCGATGGCGGCGGCGTGCTCGGCCACGAACCGGAGGGTGCGGCGGGCGGCCGCGCGGTCTTCGGCCGGGGTGCCGAACAGCAGGTAGACGTACGTGCCGATGCCAGCCTCGCAGAGGTTGTACAAGATGCGCGAGGCGGTCTCCAGGCGGATCCCCTTCCGCAAGGCGTCGAGCACCGCCTGGTCGCCCGACTCGAGGCCGAGCTGGAGCATGACGCACCCCCTCCGGCGCAGGGCCCGGCAGACCGCCGGGTCGTCGAGCGGTGTATCAAGTCTGGCGAAACCGTACCAGGGCGCGTCGATCCCTTCCCTGGCCAGTTCCCGCAGGACGGCAGGACTGACGGCGTCGTCGAGGAAATGCACCAGGGCCGGCCGGTGCCGCCCCGCCAGGGTCTGCCCCTGGGTGATGGCCTCCGCCGGGGACAGGGGCCGGTAGCCCCCCGCCTCGACCGTCTCGGGGCAGAAGGAACACCGGGCGTAGAAGCACCCGTGCGCCAGGCTGACGGGCAGAACGAGGCCGGGCGACAGGTAATCGGTCAGGGGGAATCCTGCGAAGGCGTAGGACCAGGCGGTCGGAGATGGCCCCACGGTGGCCCCTCCCATCCAGGCGGCCAGGGCCTCCTCCCCGGGACCTGGAACCAGGAGATCGACGAGGCCCGTGAAAGGTCCGCCGGGAGGCAGGGAATGCCTCTCCCCTGGCGAGGTCGCGGCCGATTCCGGTGCGGATTCCCGGGAACGGGGGCCGGCCGCGCCGCCGGGGAGCCCGGCCGGTTCGCCCGCTGATCCGTTCCCCCGGCTTCCCCCGGCGGGGGCGGCGATTCCAGGGGCAGAGCGGGCGTCGTTGCGGGCGTGGTTCCTCTCCTTCGGGCCGCCAGCGTCTGGGGGTGCGGATTGGGCCAGCCAGGAGGTGACCAGGCCCCCTCCCATCGCCAGCCGGACACCGGGCGCGGTGCGGCGCAGGTGGCCGGCCAGGGCGAAGGCGGTCAGGGCCTGGCTGAGGTAGTTGACCGACAGTCCGACGTGGGTGATGTTTCCCGCCGCCAACCGCCTGGCCAGGCCCTCGGCCAGGATCGGGAGGAACGGGTTCCCGTCCGGGTCGGCGGCCATCGCTTCCAGGTGATCCCTGTTGGTGGGCTCCCACCGGTCGTGGAGGCAGTCGGTGAGACTCGGGTGCCAGCCGCCGGCGGCCGGGCCCAGGCGGGCCAGCAGGCGTTCCAGGTCTCCCACCGCCCGACGATAGGTGTCGGGATGGGCGAACACGGTTCCGTCGCGGAGGCCGGCCAGGTGGCCGGCCCGGTCGCGGGCGGCCCGTCGGGTCCAGGTATCCGTCGCCCCCGGTTCCTGCCCGAGCAGGCCGAGGAGGCCGTCGAGGTTGGCATCCCAGACTTCGACGGCCGCGCCGGCGGCCGCCAGGGTGCCCGCCAGCCTGGCCAGGCCGGCGGGCGGCTCGCAAGGCCGCACGACCGGCGGGTTGATGAGCAGGAGGCGGGGAGGGGCACCCATGACGTCGATGGTAGCACGGGAAAATTCGGGGTGGGGTGGGGACTGGGCAATTGGGGCGGCCTTCGGTATACTGGCCGGGATGAACACGGTGCGACGATCGTGGATCCTGCCCCGGCGGACCTCGCCCCGAGACTCGTATGCCTGGTTCCTGAGCGGGGTTCTCATCTTCACCGCCGGTCTGCTGGTCTATCTCGGCCATCGCGGCCGCGAGAACTGGGCCCTGTTTTCCGCCCTGCCGGCCGGGCTGTCGACCGGGGTGCCGCAGGTCGGCCAGGTCTGGAGCCTGGAGGGGGAGGTGGTGCGGGACCCCCCCTCCTCGCGGCCCGCCCAGGAAGCCACGATGCTGGCCGACCTCGAGCGGTCCTTCGGCATCGCCAACCTGCTGTCGGTGGACGCCGTCTGGAAACATTCGACCGGCAGTGGAAAGCACCGCCGGACCTACACCGACCACATCATGGCCTTCCGCATTCCCTTCCAGGTCCGCGAGCCCGGGGGGCGCCTCTGGCAGGTGCGCGGCGCCCCCAGGCTGATCTCGGAACATTACCGGGAACTCCCGAACGGGGGCGGCTTGCAGAAGATCAACGGCCGCGGCACCCGTGTCGAGTTCACCTACTTCAACCCCGCGCACCTCTGGATGCTCGGGGTGGTCCACGCCGTCGGGAACGGCGGCGCCACCCTGGGCGCCGGTCCCTCTGTTCCCCTGCTGGCCTCCGAGATTCCCCTGGGGACGCTCCGCCAGGGCAGTCTCCTCATCGTCGGGCTGGTCGTTCTGGCCATCCTCTACTTCGTGATCACCTTCGTGGTGCCCGTGGCCGCTCCGCTCAGGCAGAGGTTCGAGGAGAAACCCACCTTCTTTGTGTTCGACGTGACTGGCGGGGTCGAAGCCGTGGCCATCACCCTGATCGTCGGTTGGTTCGCGGCCTATGTCGCCTGGCGGTGGGGGTTCCCGCCGGTTCATGACTACCAGTCCGACCGGCTCCTGGCTCTCTGGGCCATTGGGCTCATCCTGCTGGGCCACCTCGGCCGCGGCGTGGAGTTCTTCTATGTGGCCAACAAGCGGGACGGCTTTTTGTACGAGGTTTCCCGCGGGGTGTTCTTTCAGGAGGTGAAGAAGGTCGTGCCGCTGGCTCAACTGCATCTGCGACTGCACACCAGCCGGCACAAGAAGAGCATCACGTACCGGGTCAAGGCCCAGGTCCCCACGGGCGAGATCGACCTCAGCGAGGGGACGTCCGACCACGAGGTGACGCAGACCATCATCCGGCAATTCGAAGCCTTCCAGAATGCCCCCCTCCCCGAGGGCGGCAACGCCGGGGAACGGATGATCTGACAGGGGGGGGGAAAATGAAGCGAAAGCCCGCCTATCGTCCCGAAGACCACGGCCTGCCCAGCGGCCCGCTCGCCTGTATACCGGGTGTCGGCCGCCGCATCACCTGGGACCTGATCGACCTCGGCATCCAATTGATCGAGGACCTGCGCGGCGCCGATCCCGAGACGCTCTACCGCCGGCTCGGCATCCTGCGCGGCCAGGAACCGGACCGCTGTCTGCTGTATGTCTTCCGCTGTGCCGTGTATTTCGCCAACACCCCCGACCCCGATCCCGAACGGCTCAAGTGGTGGAACTGGTCGGATGCCCGGCGGCGTTGCTGAGGCACCCCCCCCTTTCCTTGACGTCAAGGGACCTCCCCAGTATCTTTGGAGAAAGGCACTCCGTCCGGGAAGGGAGTATCGAGCATGAAGCGTCTTTTCGTCGTCGCCGTTCTGCTGTTGTCCGCCAGCCTGGTTTCGGGCCAGGAGCTGACCCTGTACAGCATGCCCTCGCCGCGCGAGATCAACTGGAACTCGCCGCAGGGCCTCGCGTTGTCGTCGCTGGGCAACCGGTTCACCTTCCAGCATCTCGATCACAAGCACGCCATCGGTCACGTGTTCATCGAGCTGACCGACGGCAAGGAGCTGATCCTGACGGGGTCGGTGCCCACCAAGGACAACACCAGCAACCGCAAGGTGCTGAAGGAGGGCTACGGCCTCGGCATTCTGTTCACCGGCATCGAGGGCCGGCTCGAGGACACCGCCGACCTGCAGGCCGAACTGCCCGACCGCTACAAGACCGGCCGCATCGGGTTCATCCGGTTCCTGCTCAACCCCCAGACCTACCAGCGGCTGAAAGACTACCTGGCCGAGTACAAGGCCCGCGGCTACGGTTCCATCTACAACGGCCTGAACCGCCCCCGCGAGGGGCTGGGCGCGGGCTGTTCGGCTTTCGGCGTCAGCTTCCTCGAGGTCGCCGGCCTCCTGCACCCGGTCTGGGCAAAGGAGTGGCCGGTCGAGGTCCGCATCCCGACCGAGGTCATCGGGGGCCCCCTGACCGGCAACAAGGTTCCCCTGACCAAGGTTCTGCTCCTGCGCCGCTGGGCTGAACCCAAGGAGCCCCACATGGTGCTCAAGCTGTACGAACCCTACCGGATCTGGTCCTGGATCAACCGCACCTGGGACGCGGAAAAGGCCAACCCCACCCACAAGGTCGGCCTTCTTCAGCGCGGCAAGGCGAAGGGGCTGGTCTACGACTGCCGGCATCTGCCCTGCCCCACGGAACCCGCCCTGCTCGTGCCCCCGCCCGCGCCCCAACCGGCCGGCAAGGGCGGAACCGATCCGCACCAGGGGAACTGAGCTTCCAACCCTTTGCCTGATGTCCGCTCCGACGGGCCGCCGCCTCGCGCGTGCGGCCCGTCCGCTCTTTCGGCCCAGGAAGAGGGCGGCGGGCGGGAACCACGGACTGGTTGAACCCTGCCTGCCCCAGGCCAAAGAGACCAGACCGTGGATGAACGCAGATGGACGCAGACCGGGCGGATCGGGGCTTGGGGCGCCGTTTGACAGGCCGGGGCGGTTTCCCTATACTCGCTCATCCGATCCTGAATCCGTGCGAAGTGAGGCGTGACGACCGTGTGTGGAATCCTGAGCATCCTCGACCTGAAGGGCGACCCCAAAACCCTGCGCGGCCTGGCCCTGCGGCTGGTGAAGCGCCTGCGTCACCGCGGTCCCGACTGGAGCGGCATCCATAGCGACGACCGGGCCATCCTGGCCCACGAGCGCCTCGCCATCGTCGATGTCATGAGCGGCTCCCAGCCCCTCGTTGACCAGGAACACGGCACGGTGCTCGCCGTCAACGGCGAGATCTACAACCACAAGGACCTGCGGCGGGGACTGCGCCGGGAACACCCCTTCCAGACCGAGTCCGACTGCGAAGTGATCTTGTACTTGTACGACGAGCTCGGCACCGACTTCCTCGGCCTGCTCAACGGCATTTTCGCCTTCGTCCTGTGGGACCCGCGCCGCGACACCTGGCTGATCGCCCGCGACCACATCGGCATCGTCCCGCTCTACATGGGCTGGGACGCCGAGGGCAACTTCTTCGTCGCCTCCGAGATGAAGGCACTGACCGACCACTGCAAGACGGTCGAGGAGTTTCCCCCCGGGCACTTCTGGCGTTCGACCGATGCCAGGCCGGTTCCCTACTATCGGCCGACGTGGGCGGAGGACGGGCGGATCCCCGCCACGCCGCTCGATCTCGGCCGTCTGCGCGAGGCGTTCGAACAGGCGGTCAAGCGGCAGTTGATGTGCGACGTGCCGTATGGGGTGCTGATCTCCGGCGGCGTCGATTCCTCGCTGGTGGCCGCGGTGGCCGCCAAGTTCCGCGAGCACCGCATCGAGACCGGCGACCGCGACCGGGCCTGGTGGCCGACCCTGCACTCGTTCTCCGTCGGCCTGAAGGGCCTGTCGCCCGACCTGGTCGCCGCCCGCAAGGTGGCCGACTTCATCGGCTCGACCCACCACGAGATCCATTTCACGGTGCAGGAGGCGCTCGACGCCATCCCCGACGTCATCTATCACCTCGAGACCTTCGATGTCACCACGATCCGGGCCGGCACCCCGATGTACCTGATGGCGCGGAAGATCCGGGCCATGGGCATCAAGATGATCCTGTCGGGTGAGGGCGCCGACGAGGTGTTCGGCGGCTACCTGTATTTCCACAAGGCCCCCAACGCCGTCGAGTTCCACGAGGAGCTGGTGCGCAAGCTGAAGATGCTGCACAAGTACGACTGCCTGCGCGCCAACAAGGCGATGGCCGCCTGGGGCGTCGAGGCGCGCGTGCCGTTCCTCGACCGCGAGTTCCTTGAGGTGGCCATGGACCTCGATCCCGCCCACAAGATGTGCGGCAAGGGGAAGATGGAGAAGACCATCCTGCGGCAGGCCTTCCAGGGGTACATCCCCGACGAGATCCTGTGGCGGCAGAAGGAGCAGTTCTCCGACGGGGTCGGCTATTCCTGGATCGATTCCCTGCGGGCGCACGCCGAGCGGGAGGTCACCGACAAGCAGATGGCCAACGCCCGGCACCGGTTCCCGGTCAAGACCCCGCCGACCAAAGAAGGCTACTGGTTCCGCAGTATCTTCGAGCACCATTTCGGCAACCCCTCGGCCATCGAGCTGATTCCCGACGGGCCCAGCGTGGCCTGCAGTACCCCCACCGCCATCCGCTGGGATGCGGCGTTCGCGAAGATGGCCGACCCGTCGGGGCGGGCGGTCCGCGACGTGCACCAGGCCGGCCTGCCCGATGCCTGAGCCCCGTCGGCCCGCCGTGCCGGTCTGGCGGCCGCCTTCCCTGCCCGGCGTGGAGTGGGCGGGCTCGCCCGCGCTGGCCCTGGCCATCATCGACAGCACGGGCCGCCCGCCCTCGGAGACGCGGCCCGATTCTCCGGTCCTGCTGGGCATCCGGTGCCCGGAGGCCAACGCCACGCATCCGAACGTCGTCAGCGTGCCGACCCAGCGCCTGCCCGGCGCCTTCCTGCTCGAGATGGTCGCCGCCTGCACCCTGCTGAGGGCCTCGGAGACGGCCTGGTTCTTTTCGTTTCCCGAGGTCGCCAACACCCGGGAGAACGGCCACCACCCGGTGATTTTCCTGATCGAGTCCCTGCTGTCGCGCAAGCTCGGGGTCGCCCGCGCGCTCGAACGCGGCGGGATCGAGTTCACCGCCGGATTCTTCTCGCTGACCACGGGGATCGCCCACTACGGCGACGAAGGTCCCTACGGCACCGCCGAACGGATGGTCATGGGCAATCTGTGGGTCGCCGTCACCCGCGGGTTCGACCAGTTCCCTGAGCGCACCGAGAGCTTTTCCCGGGTGTTCGCCGCCGGGCTCGCCGTGCTCGACCACGCCAAGGCCACCGGCGACATCACCGGCCTGGCCGGCGGCCAGCTCGACCCGGCGGTCCACTCCATCGGCGGGGTCTGCATTGCCTCGACCATCAATGCCCTCCGCTACCGCCTGGGGGAATTCGGGAAACCCGGGATGCCGGCCCGTTGAACCTCGAGGCGAAAGGATCCGCCGGGCCCGGTGACGGGGGCGGGCCAACTGCCGCCTTCCGCTTGCCGCCAGGGAGGCGGGGGGAGGTCAGCGGGCGGTCAGGATGTCGATCATGCCGTCGACGCCCCATTCGCGGAACTTGGCGATCTCGGCGGCGGTGTCGGCGGGGTTGTAGGTCGACGGGGAATTCCAGATGGCCACCCTGCCGAACGGCTTGAGGGTCTGGACGATCTCGCGGGTGACGCACTCGGCGCGCAGGGGGAACATCACCGGCCGGCCGGCGGCCTGGGCGTAGCGGATCATCTGGTCGACCTGGGCGGCGGTGTAGGTGCCGTCAGGGGTGGCGGCGGCGCCGGGGCTGAGGTTGATGGTGCAGTGGGGGAAAGCGCGGCGGATGGCGGTCAGCCGTCCGTCGGTCAGGGGCTGGTAGCGCAGGTCACCGGGGCGGGCGGCGGCGTTCGCCGGGGGATCGGGCACGCCGATGTTCATGATCAGCTTCCCCTCATCGACCCCTGCCTTCTGGAGGATGGCGATGCACTGGTCGATGGCCGCGCTCGACTTGAAGTCGAGCTTGAGGCCCTTGCCCGAGGCCTGGGCGATGGCGACCCAGTCCTCGAACAGCATTCCGTTGGTCTGGAAGGAATCGTGGGCGGTGATCGGCCGGCGCGCGCCCGGGATGGGCAGATGGTCGCGGAGGGGCCCCTCCAGGCGCACGTCGCACTCGAGCCAGTCGTAGTCACCGGTCAGGGCCGCGGTCATCTCGGTAGGGGTGTTGGTGCGGTGCGCGTTGCGGGCGAGGGCGATGTCCCGCCCGGCGGGCCAGGCCCGCTCGGGGTGTGCTTTGGCGAGGGCGACCAGTTCCTGCCGCCGGTCGTCCGGCAGGTGCCCCTGGCTGATCCAGCCGGGGAGGTTGAGGACCTCTTCGGCATACTTCTTGCCCTCCTCCCAGAGGGTGCCGGCCTTGTCCCACAGGCTTTTGACCTGGCCGGCGGCCTTGTCCCACAGACGGCGGCCCTGGCCGGTGGCGTCGTCCCACAGGCGGCGGCCTTTGTCCAGCCAGCCGCCGAAGCCTGACCGCTCCGGCGGCGCCGCCTTCCCGACCGCGGCGGCAGGGATCGGCGCGGTCGGGGCCGTGCCGGGGGTGGTGACGGTGCCGTCGGTGAACGGGGTCGCGGCCGCCCCGGCGGGTGACGGCCCGGACAAGGCAGTCAGGAACACGAGGACCATCAGGGCGGGGGCGAACCAGAGGGAAACGCGTTTCATCGGCATTCTCCTGATCTTTCCGGCGCGAACCTTCCTTCCATGGTAGCACCTCCCGGCGGCGGGGGCACCTGCCGCACCGCCCGCTCCGCCTTCCCCTTCCCCCGATCGTGACCGCCGCCCGGCGGGGTTCGACCTCACCGGTCCACCCGGGTTTCGTCCGGGACTCCAGGTCCTGGCTCAGAAACGGGGCTTCCGTGCGGTGCTCAATTTTGGGAACCTTTTCGCCATTACCCGGTCAATGCGTTTTGAAGACAGGTTTTTGAGCCTGATGACGGGAAAATTCGATAAGAACACAAGAAAGGAGGCCCTTCAATGGATTGGAAGAAACTTGCTCCATGGAACTGGTTCAAAAAGGAGGAGGAAGAAGGAACAAGAGTTCCCGTTGTCCGTGATTCCGATCGGTCTTCCTTGCAGAATCCTTTGATTGAACTGCAGAGGGAAATGGATCGGGTGTTCAACGCCTTCTTCCGCGACTGGCCATTGAGATCATTCCCCTCATTGCTGGGCAGTCCCCTTTCGGGCGAATGGGGTCTTCTCCGGCCGACGCTCGACCTGTCAGCCACGGAAAAGTCCTATACTGCCACCATCGAGATTCCCGGTGTCGACCCCAAGGATGTCAAGGTTGAACTTCGGCAGAACAACCTCTTTATCACGGGAGAAAAGAAGCAAGAACAGGAGCACAAGGAACGCGACCATTACCACCTGGAACGGTCTTACGGCATGTTTCGCCGCGTCCTGACCCTTCCCGAGGATGTCAATTGTGACGGGATTTCCGCGACGTACAAAAACGGTGTCATGACCATCACCCTTCCGCGGAAAGCCCTGCCGCCTTCGGAACAACGCCAAATTGAGGTGAAGTCCGCGTAAGGCGCGGTAGGGAACTTCGAAACCCTCCCTGGGGGCATCCCGCAGGGGAGCGGGAGTCTCTTCCGGCCTCCCGCTCCCCGTCACCTCCGGCTCCCCTCCTCGTCAACGGTGATTTTGCGGAAGAACGGGCGCGCGGTTCACCGGGTCTCCCGGGCCGCACCGGTTCCCGCCCACCGCCAAGCAGGGAGGCGGTTGACCGGAAACGGGAAAAGCTCTAGCCTGACATCTGGCGGATCCGCCGGGGAGCCAGGACCAACCCGGCCCCGAACCCCCGCTGTCAGGAGGACATGGATGCACGTTGGCCCAAGGGCAAACGGGCCGCGCCGGGTCGATGCCGGAACCGCGCCCCGATCGGAAGCGGCGGGCGGGACCGGGAGACGTGCAGGCCGCGGGTGGTGCGGGATCGTGGCGGGCGGCTGTGCCCTGCTGGTGGTGGTCGGCGTCCTTGCCGCCTGGTGGCTGTACCGCAAGACCATCGAGGTGGGCCGGCACGCGGCCGCCTCGGGCATCGAGTTTTTGGTCGGCGAGGTGGTCCGCCAGAACCTTCCGGCCGACGAGGCCGCCGGGATCCTGGCCCCGATCTCGTCGTTCACCGCCCGCATCCGCACGGGGACCATCGGCCTCGATCAGGTCGCCTCGGTGTCGAAGCGGTTCGTGGCGGGGCCCATCCTGCCCGGCCTGATGGCCCGCGCGTTCGAATGCCGGTTCATCCAGACCGCCGAAATGCCGGAGGTTCAGCGCCAGGCCGCGCACACCGTGGTGGCGCGGTTCACCCGCGGCATGATGGAGGGCCGGGTTCCCTCGCGCGCGTTCGACGAGGTGTCGGACATCCTGACCGAGACGGTGGAGAAGGACCATCGCCAGGTCAAGCGGCTTCGCCAGCAGATCTCCCCCGAGGAACGGCAGAAATGTCTGGGGCTCATGGCCAAGGCCGCCGACGCCGCGGGTGTCCCCGCCGAGGCCGGCGCTATCGACCTCGCCGCCGAGATCACCCGCCTGCTCGCCGACCCGTCCGTCGGCCCCTCCCTCGACCCGGCCGCCGCCGGTTCCCCCGCCGGGGCCGAGGCCCTGCCGGCTGGTTCCCCTGTCCCCTCTTCCGTTCCCGGTCCTGCCTCCGGGCCGCCGGCCGGGCACTGATCCTTCCTTTCCCCAGGAGGCTGGGTGACAGCGCCGGTTCCCTCGCGATGGGCCGGTTTCGGCAACCTCGATCTTCATCACCCTGACCGGGGCGCGCCGCGGCAGGCTGACGCCATCAACCTGCCGCCGGGCTTTCCCGGCTTCGCCGGGCCCCGGCGGTCGGGGTTCTCAGTCCCAGTGGGGGCGGGTCGATTTGACCAACAGCCAGATCGCCCGGTAGAGGAACAGCAGGACCGCGACCAGGAACACGTACCAGAGCGCGTGGTAGACCTTGCGCTGGTCGAACTCGATGGACATGATCTCGGGATCGGCCTCGAGCAGGCGGATGGGGATCCTCTCCCCGTGCTTCCAGGGCCGGGCCTCCTTCAGCCGGAGACTGCGCGCGTAGGTCTTCCCCCTGACGGTCCATTCAAGGCGCACGTAGCAGTAGGTCTCGCGCGGCTCGATCGCCACCACCTCGGCCTGGTGGTCCTTTCCCTCGTACAACAGCCGCACGTCGGCATGCAGTGACCGGTAGCCGGCATGGATGACCACCGCCAGGATGGCGGTGAGGACGAGGTGGATCAGCCACCGCGGGTCCATGCCGGGGTCAGCCCTTGTACTCCCGGACGATCGACAGGTTCTTCGCCACCATGGCGCGGGCGCGGCGGTCGGCCTCCCAGCGGATCCGCTCCTCGTCGAGGGTCAGCAGTTCGCCCTGCCGCAGGAGCATCCGGCCGTCGACGAAGACGTAGGCGACATCGCCGCCCTTGCCGCAATGGATGAGGTTGGCGACCAGGTCGTGCCGGGGGAACCAGTGCGGTCCGTCAGTGCGGAACAGCACGAGGTCGGCCGCCCGCCCCGGGGCGAGCACGCCGGCCTCGGGGAAGCCCAGGGCCCGGGCGCCGTGGCGGGTGGCCATGCGCAGGGGCAGGTCGCCGGCCAGGGCTTCGGCGTCGTTCGTGGCGAACTTCTGCAACAAGGGGGCGAAGCGGATGACCTCCTTCATGTCCATGTCGTTGTTGGAGCCGGGCCCGTCGGTGCCGAGGCAGACGTTGACCCCGGCCCGCAGGAGGGGGCGCAGATCGCCCACGCCCATCGCCAGCTTCATGTAGGTGATGGGGCAGTGGGCCACCGATACCCCCCGCCGGGCCAGGATGGCCACGTCCTCGTCGGTCAGATACAGGGCGTGGGCGGCCACGGCGGGCCCGTCGAACAGGCCGCAGGCCTCGAGATGGGCGGTGGGCGTCAGGCCGTGATCGCGCCGCGAATTGGCCACCTGGGCGGGCGATTCCGCGAGATGGATGTGGACCGGCAGACGCTTTTCACGGGCGAGCGCGGCCATCTCGCGCAGGAAGGCCGGCGGGCAGACGTAGGGGGAATGGGGGCCCAGCACGGTGCGCAGGCGGCCGTCGGCCTTCCCCTGCCAGGCCTCGGCGAAGGCGACCGCCCCCGCCAGGCCGGTGCCGACCTCCTTGTCGGCCCCGATGCCGAACTGGCACCA
Organism: uncultured bacterium; assembly: GCA_964554555.1. Lineage (GTDB taxonomy): Bacteria > Muiribacteriota > Ozemobacteria > Ozemobacterales > Ozemobacteraceae > Ozemobacter. Next base: position 1,217 of record CAZKPI010000047.1, on the reverse strand, counting down.
GGTCAGGGCCGCCTTCATCCCCGACCGCTCCACCACGCCGGCCACCCGGTCCATGTAGAAGTAGTGGTCGTTGAACCCCACACAGCCGGAGCGGATCATCTCGCAGGCCGCCAGGGCGGCCCCCCACTCGACGTCGTCAGGCGTCAGGGCCGACTCGGCCACCCAGATCCGTTCGTTGAACCAGCGGTCGAGCGGGAGGTCCTCGGCCCAGCCCCGCTCGAAGGTCATGGGGGAATGGCAGTGGGCGTTGTAGAAGCCCGGCACGGCGAGAAGGCCGGTCCCGTCGATCGTCTCGTCGGGAACGAAGCCGGGCGGCACCTCCCCGATGGTGCGGATGATCTTCCCCTCGAGGCAGATGGAGGTGCGGGCATGGAAGGTGCCGGCGTCGTCGAGGGTCAGCACGTCGAGGTTCGTGATGAGGGTGTTCATGGGTGTCCTCCCTTTACTCGTAGCGCAGGGCGATGACGGGGTCGAGCTTGGCGGCCTGGATGGCGGGGAACAGGCCGAAGACGATGCCAACCGTCAGGGAGACGGTGAAGGCGACCAGCACCGAGCTGACCGGGATGACCGTCGTCCAGCCGGTGTAGGCGGCGATGCCGAGCGACAGGGCGATGCCCGCCAGGATGCCCAGCGCTCCGCCGATCAGGCTGATCAGCGACGACTCGGCCAGGAACTGCACCACGATGTCGCGCCGCGCCGCCCCCAACGCCCGCCGCACGCCGATCTCGCGCGTCCGCTCGTTGACCGAGGCGAGCATGATGTTCATGATGCCGATCCCCCCGACCAGCAGGGAGATGCCGGCGATGAGCGCCATCACCAGGTTGAACAACTGCTGGGTCTTCTGGCTCTGCTGAAGGATCTCCAGCGGCACCAGCGCTTCCAGGTCGTCGACCTCGCGGTGGCGGCGCCTGAGGATGCGCATCACCGTGTCGCGCACCGCCGGCAGGTCATACCCCTCGCGCACCGTGATCCACAGCCCGCTGACCTCGTGGTACTCATCCTTGTCCTCGAGGGGCCAGGGGAAGACCAGCCGCTGGGCGGCGGGCAGGGGCACGTAGACGTCGCGGTCGTGGTCGCGGCTTTTGATCGCCAGCTTGCCCCGGCCCTTCGTCTGCTCCCGCATCACCCCGACCACGCGGTAGCGGTGGCGGCCGACCTGGATCACCTGCCCGCAGGCCTCCTCGGCGCCCGCGGCGCCGTTCCCGGCCGCCGCCCCT
>CAZKPI010000046.1:3914-15256 GCA_964554555.1 uncultured bacterium | reverse complement strand
CAGGGGAAAAACCGTGAAACCGTCCTCCTTCCAGACCCCCACCCGCCGCGGCCCCGGCGGCCGGACCCGAATCCCGACCACGGGCAAATCTCCGCCTTCCCCCCGGAAGGCGCCGACGGCGCCTCTCCCCCCCGGGGCGATACCCGGCCGGTCCCCCAGCTCCCGGGCCGGCCTGCTGTGGAGACTCCGCGAGCGGCTCAAGGAACTGACCGCCCTCCACCGCGCCTCCCGGCTCCTCGAAGACGACCGGCGGCCCCTGGCCCGCACCCTCCAGCGGCTGGTCGATCTGCTCCCCCAGGCGTGGCAGTACCCCGCCGTCACCGCTGTCCGGCTGACCGTGGGCACCCGCACCTTCCAGACCGCCGCCTTCCGCGAGACGCCGTGGGTTCAGCGGGCCCCTTTCCTGGTGGCCGGGAAACCCCGGGGCCTGCTCGAGGTCGCCTACCTCGAGGAACGCCCCCCGGCCGGGGAAGGCCCCTTCCTCAAGGAGGAACGCCGGCTCCTGCATTCCCTGGCCGGCATCATCCAGGCCTTCCTTGCCCGCCGTCTCTACCGGCGGGCCCTGCGCCGGGCCAATGACCGGCTCGAGGATCTCGTGCGGGAACGGACCCGGCAATGGGAGGATGCCAACCGTTCTCTTCTGGCTTAAGTCGCCCGACGCCGACGGGCCGAGAGCCAGATCCGGCAAACCCAGGCCAAACTGCAGAAGCTGGTCCTGGCCATCGGCCTCACCGGCGAGCGTGAGCGGCGCCAGATCGCCTCCCGCGTCCACGACCGCATCGGCCAGTCCCTGGCCTTCCTCCAGCTCAAACTGCTCGAACTCCAGCAGGAGGCCGCTCCCCATGGTTTCGGGCCCCGGGTCGCCGCCCTCGCCGCCCACCTGCAGGAGACCATCGCCGCCACCCGCTCGATCACCAGCGAGATCAGCTCCCCCATCCTCGACGAGCTTGGCCTCGCCGCCGCCCTGCCCTGGCTGGCCGACCAATTCCGCAACGGGAGCGGACTGCAGGTGACCGTTGCCCAGACCGGCACCGCCGTCCGCCTCCCCCCCGAAACCCGCGGCATCCTGTTCGCGGCGGTCCGTGAACTGCTGACGAACGTGGTCAAGCACGCCGGCGTCGGCCGGGCCCGGGTGACCGCCGCCTGGGGCCGCACCCGGCTCCGCCTGGAAGTGACCGATGCCGGCCGGGGCTTCCCCCGCGCCGCCCTGCGCACCCGCCTTCTGCAGGGCGACTGTTTCGGCCTGTTCAACCTGCAGGAACGCCTCCGCTCCCTTGGCGGCCGGTGCGAGATCCGGTCGGCCCCCGGCCGGGGCACCAGGGTGCGGATGACCGTCCCCTACGACAAGGAGAAAACTGATGACCCAGGAAAAACCGCTCCGGATCATCCTCGCCGATGACCACCAGATCTTCCGCGAAGGCCTGCGCACCCTGCTCGAGAAACAGCCCGGCACCCGCGTCGTCGGCGAGGCGGCCGACGGCCGCGAGGCGGTGCGGCTGACCGCGGAGCGCCAGCCCCACCTCGTCATCATGGACATCTCGATGCCGGTCATGAACGGCATCGAGGCCTCGCGCCAGATCCTGGCCGACCACCCCGAAACCCTCATCGTCGGCCTCTCGATGCATGCCGACTGCCGGTTCGTCCTCGAAACCCTCAAGGCGGGGGCCCGGGGATATCTGCTGAAGGATTCCGCCTTCGAGGAACTGGCCGCCGCCATCCGCGAGGTCCGCCTCGGCCGGATCTACCTGAGTCCCGCCGCCACCGACCTGGTGGTCCGCGACTTCCTCCAGCGCGAACAGCCCGCCCGCGCCCCGGGCGCCTTCGGCGTCCTCAGCTCCCGCGAACGGGAGGTTCTGCAGTTGATCGCCGAGGGCCGCTCCACCAAGGAGATCGCCGCCGACCTGGGCATCAGCGCCAAGACCGTGGAAACCCACCGCAAGCAGATCATGCACAAGCTGAAGCTGTTCAGCATCGCCGAGCTCACCAAATACGCCATCCGGGAAGGCCTCACCCCCCCCTGAGAAACTCCAAGGTCCGTTCCATGACCAACGGACCGCGAAACGGAGCTCCCGCGAGGGAAACGCCTCAGCGTTCCCTTCGCCAGAAGACAGGGTCCAGGGCCATCAGCCCGGGTGGGGTGGAAGGGGCAACGCCCCTTCGCCAGGCCTTCATGCGGATCCATGGGTTTTTCCGATCCTGTGGAGCACCATGGACCTCCCCCGCTTCCTGCGCCTGCTGGCCAAGCAAACCACCGACCCCGCCCTCGCCGCCGCCTCCCGCAACAACCGCGACCTCGCCCTGCGCCTCGTCGCCGCCCTCAACTTCGCCGCCTTCGCGGAAACCCCGCGCGCCCCCGTCGACCAGGCCCGGTTCCGCGCTCTGATCGAACAGACCCTCGCCCATTCCCGCCGGGAGCACGGCGGTTCCCGCCCTTCCGGTAAACCCCCATGGACCCCGGGGCTCACCCCCCGAGGGCTTTGCCCCAGACCGCCTTGACTTCTTCGGGAAGGGGGGCCGCCTCGACCATCAGGCGGCACATCTCGACGAGATCGGCCGGCACCGCCGGCAGACGCTCGACGAGGTCGGGCGGCAGGTCCCAGTCGCGCGGGAAGACCACGCCGCAAGGGCAGGTGTAGGCCGCCAGGGCACTGCGTTCCCAGCTCAGCACCTTGTCCATGAAGGCGATGCGGCCGTGGACGAGCCGGGGGGCGCCGGAAGAACCGCCCAGCCCTGGCGCCACCATGGTCAGCAGATGGGGGTTGTGGAGGCCGACGAACAGGTAACTGCGCGCCCCCGCCGGGGCGAAGGGGGTCTCGTCGACGGGGGCGGGCATCTCCTCGAGGGCCTGCCCGAGCAGACGGGGGGCCAGGTAGGCGGCCAGCACCTCGCCCTGGGCCTCATCGAGCACCTTCATGAACCCGCCCGCCACCTGCGGAGTGACGTAGGCCAGCACCACGCGCACCGGCAGAAACCGGTCGCCGATCTGCAGTTCCCCCTCGAGGATCTGGCCGCGCACCAGGCCCTGGCGCAGATTCTCCTCGGGCAGGGCCACGGCCAGGCCGTTGAAGCTGAGGTTGGCCACCGGCAGGGCCCCTTCCCGCGCCGTCCCGGGAAAGAAGCGCAGACCCGCGTCAGTCTTCCTCAGGACATACCGTTGGTAGAGGCGGCGCTCCTCGCGCACGATGCCGTTCAACATCGGATCGCGGACCTCGGGCGGCAGGGAGGAGTTTTCGAGGATCACCTTTCCCATCTTGAGGGCCCGGTGCGACGGCACCTGGAAGAAAGCCACCGCGGAAGGGTCGATGCGGCCGTAGCCGGCCTTCCCGGCCTCCGTTCGCATCTTTCCCGTCTGCAGGACGCGCTGGCGGTTGTCCCAGGTGATGACGTAATCGAGGAAGTAGTACTCCTGCTTGACCGCCTCGCCCTCGAGGGTCTGCCACAGAAACACCTGCGCCCCGTCGTCGCCCTGGAACCACCTCAGCCGGAGACCGGGCTCGCGGTTCTGCAGGGCCGAGGCGTTGATCTCCTGCAGGGAGGCCCCGATGATGCGCGGCTTGAGGAAATCGCCGATGAGCCGTGAATGCACCGGCGACAGGTTTTCGAAGGAACACCCCACCAGCGTGCCCAGCACGTTGCACACCTTGAGGGAAACGGTCATCTGGCTCTGGAAGAGGGTGACCCGGGCGGCAAACACCCGGCCGGCCGGAAAGGCCGGCGGCTGATCGGTCCCTTTCAGATCGAAGCGGAGCCCGCCGTAGCTGAGGTTGGTGACGGGAAAGGGGCCCGCCTCGTCGACGGTCAGCACCCCGTCCGACAGGTCGATCCGCTGAAACCGCCGCCGTTCGCGCGCCGCGCCCGGCGCCGGCGTCGGCTCCACGGGAGGCCGCCGGCCGGTGATCCAGTTCAACAGGTCCTGGAAGCCCATGCGTTCACCTTTCCCGGGAAGCATACCGGCCCCCGCGGGGCGGGTCAAGAGCCTTGCCGCATGAATCCTTGACCCGGCGGCTTTTCAGGACGGTCCACCGGCCGCCACTCCTCCGGCCGCGGCCGATGGGTACCGGCCGGCCGGCAAGCCGCTCGACACGGCAGACTCGCCAGCCCGGCAAACCTGCCACCGCCCTCAGAACCTGACGATTCCCCAGAGACACCCTACCGCCACAGGCTTCCTGGGCCCATTCGCTGGCCTGGCCCACCGCAAGGGGAGAAACATCGTCACCGTTCCTTCCAGACATGGTGCTGGACCATCCCTTCGGCTCCGTGTACAATCAAACGGGGTACCCCACCGCGGGACTCTTTCCCGCCTCGAACCCCGGGGACTCCCATCGCAACAAGGAGGTTGAGTGATGCCCACCAGCAAGGGTACCTTCCGCAATCCGCTCCTGTTTCTCGTTCTGGCGGCGATCGTCATTGGCCTGGCCGCCTCCCCCGTCAGGGCACAGGTCGTCCAGGCCCCGTATCTATTCTACCCCTGCAGTTGTCACCATCATCATGGCCACGGGTTTTTCACGTCAGATGGGGAACGCGTCTATTGGTTGCCCCACGGATTCCCCAGGTCGGTCCACCGCCACGTCCTCTATTCCGGAATCGGGCCGGACTTCCGGTTCGCCAACCGGTACCGGTGGTCGACGCACCGCCATTGCGCCTGCCAGCAGGAATACCAGCTGACCTTCCAGGGCCCCTACTGGACCCACGCCACCTACCGGGCGTCGCGGGGCCTGTTCCACCGCAGTCCCTGGCAATGCCTGTGGATTCCCTATTACGTGGCCGCCATCCCGCGAGCCCCCGTCCTCGGTGTACCCCCAGCGGCCGCTTATCCCGCCCTTCCCGCGCCCGCGGCCGGCCCCACCGCCGCCTACCCGGCCGCCCCCGCCCCTGCCCCAGCCTACCCGGTCGGCACCCCCCAGGTTCCCGCGGCGCCGGCCGCTCCCGCCCCCGCCCCCGCTCCCGCCCGCTGAGCTGAGCCAAGCTGAGCGCAGGGAAGCGGTCTGCCGGTCCCAGGTTCCCGGTCTTCCCCGCCCATCGGGCCGGCAACCTTCGCCCCAACAACGGCCGGGCTTACCCGCCTGACGGCGGCCCCTTCCGGGGCAGGGGGGAAAGGCCGTGGGCCCGGCGCGCCTCGTCGCAGGCGTCGTTGGGTTCTCCGTCCGGGTTGATGGGGTTGAACTCGCGGCACAACGAACCCCGGCGATCGTAGATCGAGCAGGTGACGTGGTGACCGATCCGGCCCTCAAGCGCCACGCATCGCCCCGGCGGGCCCTCGGTGCCGGCCATGATGCGCACGTGCTCGCCCAGCCGGACCGTCATCGCGGCGGGGATGCCTCCGGGCGCGAAGTCATCGACCTCGGTCCAGTTGACCAGGATGCGGAAATGGGCACAGCAGGCGCCGCAGGTCCGGCAGATCCGGGGATCGTCCCGGTCGGGGGGAGGTTTCCCTGGTTTGGCGCCAAGCGGGGGTGCCGCCCCTCCCTCCGGGGGGGCCGGGGGGCCCTTCCGGCCGGGCGCCGGTCGGGCGGCGGTCTTCTGGCGTGCGGCCCGGTTCAGGGGAAGATGCGGTTCCCGCCGTCGATGGCGAACAGTTCGCCGAAGGCGGCGGCACCCTTGTCGTCGAGGGTGTAGGGCAGGAGGACGATGACGGAATAGCCGGCCCGATGGTCGAGCGCAAAGGCCACGCAGTCCTGCCGTTTCCTCGTGCCCGGCGGCACGGCGCGGATGTCGCTGACGATGGCGGTGGCGATGGCTTTCTTCGCCGCCGCGAACTCGCGCATGCGGTCTTCCAGAAACGCGGCCAGCTCCTCCGGGTCGGCCTGGGGACCGGCCTGGGCGGCGAATTTGCGGACGCGGCGGGCGGTATCGAGGTAAGCCGCGAAGGGCAGGAAACCGCCGTTGGCGCGCAGAAGCTGGCGCACGGGGTCGAGCAGGCGGGCGATCAACAGTTCGACGTCGGCTTGCGGGTTGACCTTGGCCATGGGACTCCTTCCTTGCACAGCATGGGGTTCACCGCCAATCATACCGCAAACCGCCTCGGAGCGATACCGGAACTGAGCCCGAGAACAGGCAGAGGGCCGCCCCGCGCCAAGACGGGCGGAGCGGCCCTCCGAAGACCTGCCGAGGGTCTATTCCAGGATCAGCAGGAAAGCCCCTTCCTCGGACTCGATCCCGAGGAACATGGAGGTGTCGAGATTGCTCACCTTGCCGCGCATCGAGCGGGAAAGACACTGGAATTCCCACTTTTCGTATTTCCCGCCGGTGAAGGTGAACCGGGTCGAGGAGATGGTGCCGTTGATGGTGGTGTGATGCTCCGGCTCAGGCACCCCGATGTCGATGCCCGGCAGGCGTTCTTGCGACTGGGGGTAGATGTCCATCAGGCCGGTCACGGTGTTGCCGCTCTGCTTGAGGTCCATGGTGACGTTGGCGGTGATTTTGTAGGCCCGCTCCCCGTTGATGTTCAGATTGTAGAAGACGCAGTTGGTTCCCTTCCACTTGCCGGTCAGATCGACCGCCGGCGTGAGGTCGGAAGTGAGGGACCCCACGGGAACATGGGCCGTCAGGCTGGCCAGTTCGCCCGCCCAGTCGCTCTGGAACTTCGTGAAATCGATGGAGGGGGTCTGGAGCCAGGTCTGGAACTTCCGCGCCAGCCCGTCAACATAGGTCTGATCGATCTCCCAGTTGGACATCTGGGTTGGGGTGAACTGGTATTTCTCAATGATCCAGGCCTTCACCGTCGAGTCGATGTTGATGTTTTTGGAGGCCATGAAACTCCCGGTATGGGGGAAGGTGGTACGCAATTCGAGATTCTGGTATTTCAGCCGGACGTCGTAGGATTCGGCGGGCGGCACGTCAGTGATCTGGTAATAGCGGGTGGCGGTGGCCAGGCTGAACGCGTGGGACTGACCGTTGACGGTGCAGGTTCCCCCGGCGGCCATCTTGTCGAGCAGTCCCGGATCGTTGGTCTCGGAAATCGACGACACGATGCCGGTCGCGGTCACGCTGGGAACCGTCACCTGGCCGGCGATCGTCGTGGTGGTCGCCGGCAGGGTGACCGCTCCGTCACCACCGCCGCCGCCTCCCCCGCATCCAACCGCGAAAAGGGCGAGCAGACCCCACACGAGAACCCAAACATGGCTGATTTGCTTCATCCTGCACCTCGACTGAAAGTGTGACATGTTCCTGACGAACGAGGGGGATGCTACTCCTGTCACCCCTCCGAGTCAAGCCGCCCTGGCCACTCACGAACAGGAACCCGCGTTCATGAGCTCCGGTTCCGGCCGCCCCCGCGCCTTGACGGAACCAGCCGCGGGCTGGAACCCCTTCCAACCCGCGGCTGACGACAGGCAGAACGTTCGGGTTACTGGCCGGACGCCCCCAGCCCCGCCCCGCTCCCGGAGGTGTCGATCCCGGCGGCAGGCACCGTCGCCGTGGCGATGGCCGTGTCGGCGGTCCCGGTGGTGCCGGTGGTGCCGGCCTCATCGCCGGTTCCGGCGGAAGTGTCCCCGGCCATGATGGCCAGGCCTCTCTCATACCGCTCCAGGGTCGCGGGGAAATCGGCGCCGTATTTCTCGATGGAGATCTCCTTTACCCGCGGATGCTTGTCGAGATAGGTCAGCCAGTTCTGCACCAGCTGGCGGGCGGCGGCAAACTGGCCGGTAGCGAGCAGGGAGTTGAACTTCGCGGCCGAGTCGGTCAGGGCGGTGTCGAGGGCGACCCCGATGACGTCGTCGGCGGCCCGGGGCAGTTCGATGCCCGTCGCCGTCTTGATCTGGGCGGCCAGGGCTGGGTTCTGGCGGGCGATCACGCTCCACTTGTCGGCCAGCTCGGCGGCGCGGGCGATGTTGGTATACCAGGCATCCGAGCCTGCTTCCCCGTTCCGGAAGGCCTCCACGCACCTCTCATATTCGGCCAGGTCCTGCCGGAAGGAGGCGACGCTCTCGCTGGCCACCGCCGGATCGACGCCGTCGAGGGTCAGTTTCTCCTGGTCGAGTTTCCCCAGGAAGGTCCGGGCATCCAGCCCGAACTTCGCGGCGATCGCCTCTCCCAGCGGGCCCTGCACCAGGTCCTTCCATTTGGCGATCAGGGCCTTGGCCTCGTCCAGGCGGCCGCCGGCAATGGCGGCCTCGTAGGCCCGCGTGTCGGCCTTGAACATCTCGGCGTAGACCTGGGCCCGGACCTCGTTCCAGGCCTTGGCCCAGGCCGCCCGGTCGCGGGGCGCCGCCCCGCTGGAGGCGTTCCAGATGAAGTTGATGGCGTCGGCCTTGCGCGGATCAGTGGCCGAGTAGGCATCCCACTTGTCGACCAGGGCCAGGGCGGCCGCGAAATCCCCGCGCCGGATCGCGGCGTGATAGGCGGCGTAGTCCGCCTCGAACGCCTTCAGGTCGTTCACCACCGCGGCGACATCCACCCCGGTGAACCGCCGGAACTGCTCGGGAAGGCGACTGCCGTGGGCCTCGAGGTCGGAAATGACGCTGTTCCAGGACGCGCTCATCTGCTCCGCCTCGGCGGTCTTGCCCGCCTTGACCAGCTGGCTGTACTCCTGCGCCATCGCCTTCCAGGTCGCCAGGAATCCCGTCCGGATCGCCCCCAGCAGGTTGACCTGCATGGCCGCGGCTGTCGACCCGTTGGCGGCCGCGAACTCCCGCAGGATGGCGGGATTCTCGCGGAAGAAGGTCTGCACGTTGACGCCGAGCTGGGCCGCCTGCAGAGGATCGCTTTGCAGTTTCGCCGTGTAGTCAGTGACCAGAATCCGCGCGACCTCGCGGTAGACGTTGTTCAGGTTGGCCTGCAGTTGGCCGGCCGTCGTCCCGCCCGTCGCCGCCGCCAGCGCGGCCGGGTCGTCCTGGCCGTACTTGATCCACTTGCGGTTGAGGTTGATCGCCGCAAGATAATCCTTGGGCTCGGCCGTGAGATACCGCTGATACAGCGCCAGGTCGGTCCGCCACTGCTCGGCGGTGCAAACCGCGAAGCAGGGAAGGACCAGAAACAGGGCAAGCACCACGAGACTCAGGACACGCATGACACCCTCCTGAAATGGAATGTTCGGTCCGCGGGCAGACCACTCATAGCCCGCGCTCCCGGGTGAGGGCGATGGCCGCCCCCAGGATATCCAGATCCGCGGCGGGGATGGCAACCCCGCCATAGGTGGTGATGCCGGCTCCTGGCGCATACCCGCGCATCCGGTGGTTGGGCAACCAGACCGCCTCGGGAGAAGAGGCCGGTGGAGCCAGGTAGGGGGAATAGATGCTGACCGTCACCTGCAGAAGTTCGCTGGCGCAGGTGCCGATCGCCAGCCGGGCCTTGCGGGCGGCGGCGGGCGCGGCGGCGGGCTGTCCGCCCGCGTCGAGCAGGCGCAGGGACAGACTGGACACCATGTCCTCCATGAACGTCCGCGAGGTGGTCCCGTCGGTCCGCAGGAAGGTGTAGACCGTCTTCAGCGTCCCGTCGAGGTGGCGGACCTGCCGGGTCCCGCCCTCGCGCCGGTAGGTGATGCGCACCGGGATGGGCTTGCCATACTGGTCGCACAGGTCGACCTTGTGGAAGGAGAACTCGGTCAGACCCGCGGCATCGTCGGTCACCACAGGGGGCGGCAGGCCGTCGGGGATGATCATCGTCCGCAGGTCGTGCTTGAGGAAGGTGACGAACCGGGCCTCCTCCTGCAAAACCGACAGGGTGTCGTAACCCTTCCGGGTGCCGGCGAACACGCGCGACATCACCATCAGCAAAGCCCCCAGCACCACCGCCACCAGCAGAACCACAATCAGCATCTCCACAAGCGTGGCCGCCCGCCGCCCCCCTTTGCCGCGGGGGATGGCGGTGCGAAACGCCCGTGGCCCGCCCCCCAAGGGGGGTGTTCCGCCGCGCCGGGCCATCAGAAGCGCCCCCGGGCGGTGACCAATTGAACCACCTCGGCCCGTCCCCGGCTAGTCCATTCCACACGGACCCGGATCCGGAGCAGGGTCGCGGCGGAGGCGGCGCGCTCCTGCACCCCCGCCGCCATCCCCGCGGGGACAGCGCTCTCGACGGCCAGGGTCTCGGTCTTCAGCCGGCGGGTGAAACCCGGGGCCGGCGAGGCCAGGCCCACGTGGAACCCGGCCGCCTCGGCGGCGGCGAAGGTGCCCGGGCCGACCTCGTCGTCATACCCGACGGGCACCAGCTCCAGGGGAAGGGCCTGCACGGCTTCGATCAGTTCAGAGGCCAGATTGCTGGCCAGGGATTCCTCGAGGGTGGAGCGGGAATCGCCGTGGGAAGCGGTCACCACCGACAGGATCGGCATCAGCGCCAGGCTGAGCACCGCCGCGGCAATCAATACCTCGAGCAGGGAGAAGGCGCGGCGGCTCATCCCGGGTCCGATCTCCAGTAGGAGCGGCGGCCCCCGAGATGCAGTCGGACGGCCGCCCGCCGGGTCGCCGGGTCGAAGATGTTGAAGACGGGATCCCAGACAATGGTGTTGCGCTCGTCGGCAGCGGCCGGGTGTCCCCGGAACAGGGAATCGGCCGCGCTCTCCCGGAAATCGAGGGTCCGCACCGCCGCCCCGCCCCGGACCCGGATCCCGTTTCCGGCGGTCCGTTTCAGGGTGCCCGACGAGATCAGGAAGGCCTCGACCACCGTGGCGCCGGCGAAGACGATGTCCTTCCCCGCCTTGGCGGTGGCCAGGGTCAACGGGGCCGGCGGCTGGGCCGACGCCTCGCGGGTGAGCGACGACCCCAGCAGGAGCCGGCCGTCCTCCACGATCAGCATCCCGCCCTCGCGGTAGGTGAGGGGTCCGCCAGCCCCGCCCAGGGTCAGATCGCCCCCCCGGACGGTGACGATCCCGCCCTGGAGGTCGAGGACGGTGCGCCCCCCCTGCGGCCGCAGGAACCGGGCGGCGAACTCGGCCGGACTGCCCACCAGGTGGGTGGTCTTCTGCCGCAGGTCGAACTCCGCAAACACAACCGGCCCCGCCGCCGGCATCCCCGCCCCCGAAAACGGCCACAGGGCCCCGAGATAACCCACCGCCAGGCGCCGGCCGGCGGTGTCCTTCAGGGCCAGGCGGTTGCCGCTCGGCCCCCGGCCCGTATCGGTGAAGAAGAAGCCGGCCACCGTGTCGGCGGTGTCGGCCCCGCTGTCATCGACCGCCTGCAGGGTCGGCGGCAGGTCGGCCAGGGCATGGGTGGGCGGGATCCAGCCGGAGGGGTTGGCCACCCCGGCCATGTTGTCCTGCAGGATCTGGTCGAAAGCGGTCATCACGTGCATCAGGATCGGTTTGCACATGACCAGCCCGACATAGAGCGCCGACGGCGGGGTGGTTCCCCCCCCCAGCACGTCCCGCAGAAGGTTCCAGGGAACGGCCGCCCAGTCCCGGGCGGGAAAGG
>CAZKPI010000046.1:0-3904 GCA_964554555.1 uncultured bacterium | reverse complement strand
CCGGCCCCCTTCTCGGCCACCGCCCCCCAGACCAGGTGGTTGGCCCAGCCGACCGTGTCGGGCTTCCCGGCCACCAGGGCATGGTCACGGATGGGGAAGTAGGGAATGAAGGTGATCTGCGGCCGGTCGGCATCGGCCTGTGCCTCGAGGACGCCGACCAGGTCGCCTCCCGCCCCGATCGCCGCGTCGACCGTGCCATCGATCTGGGCGATCTGCCCGGCCTGGATCATCCGGATCCCGGCGGGGCCCAGCACCACGGTGGGCGACCGGGCATCGGCGACCTGGGAGCCGCTGACGGGGAACACGCTTCCCATCACCTGCAGGAGGGAGGCGTGCTCCAGTTCCCCCTGGTGGTCGGGGTCCTGATAGTAACTGCGCAGAAGGTGGCCGATCCCCATGGCGTCGAAGGCCGCCTGGGTGCCGGAGAAGTAGCCCATGCGCTTGAGGAAGATCATCCAGCCGATCAGCGGGTGGCCAGGATCACCGTCGGCGAAGGGCGAGGCGGAGACAGGAACCGCCGGCACCGGCGGCGTCAGGGCGGCCAGGCTCGGCATTTTGGTGTGGTAGAGCAGAACGGTGTGGTTGCTCAGCAGGAAGTTCCCCCCGAAGAACCGGGCCCGCTCCGGCCGGGATCCCGCCGCCGCCACTTCACCCTGCAGGGGTTGCATCACCCAGGCCTGGAAGGGGCCGGGGGGAAGGGTCGACCCCAGGAACACCCAGCCGCGCCGCGCCGGATCGACCGGGCCGCCCGCCCAGGCCGGCGCCACGCGGTTGGCGGGCGGGAAGGGGCTGGTGCGGCCCGCGTCGTCGGGGTGATGGATCAGGGTGAGGGGGTTGCCCAGCGGGGTGGCCGGGTCGGCAAACCCCTCGGCGGCCATGACCGGGGGCGACTGGCAGGTGGTGGTCTTGAGATGGTTGGGATCGCCGTCGGGGCCGGGCGCCTTCTCCTTCACGAACAGGGTGAACTGCGCGAACACGCCCGGCAGAAGGTTCACCGCCTTGACCTCGCGCACCACCTCGAATTTCCGCTTGTAGCGCCGGAATTTCTGCAAAGAGGCGGTCACCTCGACCTTCAACAGGGCGAACCGGTCCCCCAGGTCGGGATACACGAACCCTTGCGAGACCGCGTTGAAACCGGCGGGCAGATTCGGGTTCACCGTTTCCCCCCCGGCCGGGAAATAGAAGCTTTCGACGCGGGTCGCCGTCATCACGCACCGTTCGATGACGGGCCCCTCGAGCACGGCAGGCAGGCGAAGCCGGGCCAGCAGGTCGAGACTGCGCTCGGTGCCGCTGACGGCCGTGTCGGAATCGGCCAGGAACCGGGCGATCTCGTTGTCGGGATTCGCCAGAAACCAGGCGTAGGCTTCTTCCGCCGCCCCCTCGGCCGCCTTGGTGATCATGTCGTTCCAGTAGATACGGTGGGCCTTGAGGGCCTCCTCCCGGACGAACGAATGGTACGACCAGGCCAGCAGAAGGACGATGGGCAGGACCGCCATCGCCACAAAAAAGACGAACCCCCGCGCATTCCTGATCCGCATGTTCCCCCACCTTACCATTCAAGGGGCCCGGACTCAAACCCATCCGTCCCCCCGACCTGCGCCCACCGGGATGCCGGGCCAGACGGCGGCCCCCCCCCGGCCCGGCGGAATTCCCCTCAGCAAACCGAAGCGAACTGCCGATGAAGTTGATGGGTTATTCCAGCATAAGGCAGAGACCCGCAGAGAATGAGGCAAACAACCGCATCGCAACGGGCTTTCGGGCGCCACCTCGCGTGGGTGGTGGCCTTCCTGCTCCTGCTCCCCGGGTTCGCCCGGGGTCAGGACACCACGGCTTCCCCCTCGCCCGCCCCGGCGGCCGGCGATTCCTCCGGGGCGGTCTCTTTCCAGGATCTTCCCAAGGACCACTGGGCCTTCAAGGACGTCAACTTCCTCATCAAACAGGGATACATGGAAGGGTATCCCGACGGCACCTTCAAGGGCCGCAAGGTCACCACCCGCTATGACGTCGCCCTGATCCTCGCCCGCATCCTGCGGCGCATGGAGGACAAGAAGAACGCGGTCGACGAGGCCACCGAAGCCGAACGCGCCGCCCTGGGCCGCCTGACCAAGGAGTTCAAGGATGAACTGGGCCTGCTGGGCGTCCGCGTCGATACCCTCGAACGCCGCCAGACCGAGGCCGAGGGCAAGATCAAGACCCTCCAGGACAACTTCCCCAAGGTCAAGGTGGGGGGGTTCTACCGCGGCCGCGGCCAGTATGTCATCGAGCCCTCCACCGTCACCAAGAACGAGGCGGGTGAAACCACCAGCTACACCGACCCGGGCCTCCGCTCCTTCTACCAGCAGATCTACCTGCAGTTCACCGGCAAGCCCCTCGACGACAAGATCGAGATCTACTACGAACTGCTGGGCTACGTCAGCGGGCAGACCTGGAACAAGCTCGTCTACAACGACGTCGGCAAGAACTACGGGGCCAACCCGTTCGACAGCATCGACGACTATGTGACCAAGGTGCAGAACGACCGCTACGTGCAGACCAACAAACTGCATTTCGTCAGCAACGCGCGCTCCATGAAGGTGCGCGTCTTCGCCGGCGAGTCGATCACGGGTCTCGACGACCCCCTCAACGCCATGACCGAGGACACCGGCATCGTCGATCCCTTCCAGGGCGTCGAACTGTCGGGCACCGACCGCGACCTGACCTACCAGGGCGCCATCTACAAGAGCGACTGGAACATCAGCTCCTCGGACCTGCACGAGATGCTGGCCGGCCGTCTCCTCTGGAAGCTCCCCTCCAAATTCAGCCCCGACGCCCTGACCGTGGGCACCACCTACGCCGAGAAGATCAACGGCTACAAGATCCGCGGCGACTCGAACACCGTCCGGGGCGCCGACATCAGCTACACCACCGAGCGCGCCGGCAAGATCCAGGCAACCGCCGAGTTCCTCACCTCGACCGACTACCACAAGGACACCCGCGACGGGAAGGAACGCAATCTCGGCGACGAAGGCACCAAGTTCGACGTCAGCCTGCAGAACGGCGGGTTCACCGGCACCGTCAAGCACTACGACATGGGCAAGGATTTCCGCGCCAACATGGCTCCCGTCTGGGCCTACGACGTCGGCAGTGACAACGGGAACTGGTATCCCTACGAGGATCCCGTCTACGAGGACAACTACAAGCACGTCGGGTTCTGGGGCGAGAAGCTGACCCGCTTCTCGGCCAACTACGACTTCGGCAACAAACTGCTGTCGATCGCCAAGAACCTCTCGATGGAGGCCACCTGGCTGAGCAAGACCTGGGAGGTCGACCCGTTCGCCCCCCAGAAGACCGACGGCTACAGAGGCCGCAAGTTCACCTACCAGATCCTCTCCGACTTCACCGACAGCACCACCCTCAAGTGGGACTTCGCCCAGAAGCTCGACGCCCTGCCCGACGAGAACGGCACCATCGAGAACACCCTCGAGCTGAACCTCAAGCTCAACGACTCGGTCAGCACCAAGGGCAAGATCTTCGTCCTGACCGACCACGACGAGATCGATACCGTCGACGGCGAAACCTACAAGTACAACGAACGCGTCGGCTACTTCGAGGTCAACAGCAACATCAACCCCCGTGTCTACGCGAAAGGCAGTGTCGAGCATCAGGTCAGGTGGGTCAGCGCCCCCCAGGAGAACCTCCGCATCGACTACATCGGCGAGGCCACCTACAATTTCACCCCCACCACCTCGCTCACCGGCGGCGTCCAGCACGTCGACTACGAGGACCGCGGCACGCCCGCCAAGTCCAGCCTCGCCAACGCCATCCTGGCGGAACTGAAGAAGAACTTCACCCACAAGTTCCGCGGCCGCGCCCTCTACACCCGCGGCGCCATCGATTTCAAGGCCGGCCTGTCCGACACCGTCGA
>CAZKPI010000045.1:0-15316 GCA_964554555.1 uncultured bacterium | reverse complement strand
CCCGGCCGGGCGGTCCTGCCGCAGATGATCGCGGTCCTGAACAAGACCTACCCGGGGGCGACCTGCGCCCTGACGCATGCGGACCCGCTGCAGTTACTGGTGGCGACGATTCTGTCGGCCCAGTGCACCGATGCGCGGGTCAACCAGGTGACCCCCGGCCTGTTCCGGAAATACCCGACGGCGGAGGCCTTTGCCCGGGCCGATCTCGAGACCCTGGCCGGCGAAATCCGCTCCACCGGGTTCTTTCAGAACAAGGCCAAGAGCATCCTGGCCTGCTGTCGTCAGCTCGTCGAGAGGCATGGCGGCCAGGTGCCAGCCGACCTGGACGCGCTGGTGGCCCTGCCCGGGGTCGGCCGCAAGACGGCCAACGTGGTGCTGGGCACCGCCTTCGGGATCGCGGCGGGGGTGGTGGTTGACACGCACGTCAAGCGGCTGTCGGGGCGGCTGGGCCTGAGCGTCGAGACCGACCCCGAGAAGATCGAAGCGGACCTGATGGCCATCGTGCCGCGCGAGGACTGGATCGTCTTTTCCCACCTGCTGATCCTGCACGGGCGCGCCCGGTGCGATGCCCGCAAACCCGACTGCGCCGGGTGCGAGATCGGGGCCCTCTGCCCGAAGATCCTCGACCGGGCCTGAGGGGTTCGGGGGCGCGGCCGGGAAACAGCCTTCCCGGCTGGACCCGGTCCGGAACCGGGGTCCTGGCGGTCGTCCCGGACGGAAGCGGAATCCTGCGGCAGAGAGGGGAGAGCCCTGGCCGACCTGGCTGGGGTCGTTTTCCGATGGCG
This sequence comes from uncultured bacterium, assembly GCA_964554555.1. GTDB lineage: Bacteria > Muiribacteriota > Ozemobacteria > Ozemobacterales > Ozemobacteraceae > Ozemobacter. The sequence goes on along the minus strand of CAZKPI010000045.1, from coordinate 14,531 downwards.
GAGGGAAGCCGGAAGAGGGGCTTTCTCCTGGGGCCGGCCGGCGGCCTACCCGGCGGCAGGGGCGGAGGGAGGGGGAGTTTCCGGTTTGCGGGCCACGGCGATGAGGGACAAACCCGGCCAGGGCAGGAGGGGGTCGACCTGGCGGAACAGCCAGACCAGGTGGTCGTAGATCTTCATCGGGAGGCGGCCAAGGGTGGAACTGCCCAGAACTTTGCCGCTGAACCACCACCCGATGGCGCCGGGCTTGTTGAAGTCGATCAGACGGTCGATGGCGAACCCTGCGGCCGTCAGTTTGCGCTCGAGGTCGGGGCGGGCGTAGCGCCTGACGTGGCGGCCGGCCCGGTCGAGGCCGCAGAACAGGTGGGGTCCCTGGGGGACCATGAGGATCAGCCGGCCGCCGGGCTGGAGGGTGTCATGGAGACGGCGCAGGGCGGCCTCGTCATCCGGGAGGTGCTGGAGGATGTTCAGGCAGATGATGGTGTCCTGTGACGACGTCAGATCGCGGAAATCGTCGGGGTTTCCCAGGTCGAGGCGGCGCACCTCGGCCTGGCCTTCGTGGCCGAACCGCGACTGCAGGGTGGCGAGGTAGGTGTCATGGGTGTCGCTGGCGATGTACTCGTCGCGCGGCAGGAAGCGGCTGGTCAGGTTGCCGATGCGGGCGCCGAGTTCCAGGATGCGGCCGCCGAGGAAGGGGCGGATGAGGTCGCCCAGCCAGCCGGTGAAGCGGGGGGCCAGGCTGGCCTGGTGGTGGGGGTCGTCGGCGACGCCCGTGTAGCAGTCGTCGATGAGCCAGTATTTCACGATGTAGTACAGGGCCCAGAAGCCGTCCCGCCAGGTGATCTTCTTCCCTTCCTCATATGTGCGGCCTTTGTACGAGATGGGCACTTCGTACACGCGCAGGCGGCGCTTGGCGACCTTGGCGGTCAGCTCGGGCTCGAGGCCGAACCCGGAGGACCGGATGGGGATGCTCTTGAGCAGGGGAGCCCGGAACATCTTGTAACAGGTCTCCATGTCGGTGACGGTCAGGTTGGTGAACATGTTGGACAGGCTGGTCAGGCCCCAGTTCATGAGGGTGTGCCAGAAGTGGAGGACGCGGCGGTAGTCGGCGACCAGGTAGCGGGAGCCGAACACGACGTCGGCATCGCCTTCGAACATGGGTCTGATCAGGCGGGAGTACTCGCCGGGATCGTATTCGAGGTCGGCGTCCTGAAAGATGATGACCTCGCCGTCGGCCCGTTCGATGCCGGTGCGGATGGCGCCGGTCTTGCCCTGGTTTTTCTCGTGGAAGACGGCCAGGATCTGGGGATGGCGGGCGGCCAGGTCGCGGAGGATGTCGCGGGAGCCGTCGGTGGACCCGTCATCGACGATGACCAGCTGGATGGAGGCGATGCCCGGCTGGCCTTCCTGGGCGAGGACCTGCCGGACGACGGTGGCGAGGGTGAATCGCTCGTTGTAGACCGGCATGACGACCGACAGCCGGAAGGGGATGCGCTTTTCCATGTCTGCTCCTCGGGAGTGGAAGGCCGGGGAGCATGCTAACGGAAGGGAGGGGAACTGTCAAACCGTGACAGGAACAGGGATTTCCCGGCGGAATCCGGGTCGTCCCGGTGGCGGGGGTCAGTCCAGGAAGCGGCGGACGAAGGTGAGTCGGACAGGCGGTCGGGATCGATCCGCCAGACGAACAGGGAATAGGGCTGGCCCTGCCACCAGGGTTTGCGGCCGGCGGTGCGGAGGTCGCGGGTTTCGGCCGCCTTGCCGACGGCGGCGGGGTCGAGGCCGGTCAGGTCGAGTTCCCGGTACGAGGTGACGTGCGTGGGCCGGAACTCGCGGAGCATGGCCAGCAGTTTCTGCCGCTCGCCCGGGTCGGCGAGGTCGACCATGGAGAAGATGGCCCCGCTGAAGAACGGCCGGGGGAGGAAAACACTGCCCCGGGCGCCGTAGACCACGCGGGCATCCGGGGGGAGGACGGCGTCGAGCCACTGGCATTCGCTGTAGCCAAAGGCCGTCTTGCGGAGGACGGCATCGCGCCAGGCGGGGGAGAAGGTTCCGGGCAGGAGGGTGACGACGCCGAACCAGGCGATTCCCGCCACCGGCACCATCTGGAGGACCAGCCCGCGCCAGAGCCAGGCGGCCGGCCGGCTGTCGGGCAGGGAAGCGGCGGCGCACAGGATCCAGAAGTAGGATTCCAGGAAGAAACGGGGGGTCCGCTGGCCGAGGGCAAAGGTGGCTCCGGCCGCCAGGATGGCGACCAGGAGGAACCGGCGCGCGCCGCCCGGCAGGGGGAGCACGAGGAAGAACAGGAGGGCGCCCAGGCCGAGGATGTTGTGGAAGTTGCGGTCGGGGACGACCAGGCTCAGCGGGAAGGGGACGTCATTCAGGGAGAAGGTCTGCAGATACCGGGCGAAGCGGACGACAAAGAGGTCAGGATGCGGGCGGAAGCGTTCCAGGGTCGGGGTGAGCGGGTCGCCGAACAGGTACCAGTTTTTGCCGAACACGGGAAGGAGGATGAAGACGGCCCCGAGCAGGATGGCCAGGGCGCAGGCCCCGCGGCGGCCGGTGGTCCAGGCGACGCCGATGCCGTACAGGGAGGCGATACCGGCGGTCAGGACGAAGGAGAGCTTCATGGTCATGGCACAGCCGAAGGCGCCGTAGGCGAGGGCGAAGGTGCGGAAGTCGGGGGCGGCGCGGCGGGTCACCAGCTGGACCAGCCCGAGGACGCAGGCACCGATGGGGAACATCTGGGGTTTGGGGGCATTGACCAGCATCACCAGCATGGGGGTCGCGAACACCGCGGTGGAGAGGAACCGCTGTCGGGCGGGGTCGGTCGTCAGCTGGGTGATGCCCCAGGCCAGGGCGACGAGGCCCGACCATTGGAGAAGCGAGCCGAAGCAATCGGTGCCGCCGCCGAGGCCCAGCATGTTCAGGCATTCCCCTGACCCGAGCAGTCGCCAGTCGAGCCAGTCGGGGCGGTAATACACGCCGCCGTGCCGGAGCATTTCCAGGGCGCCGCCCAGGTGATAGGCCAGGGAATCAGCCTCCGTGGCGGGTGAGAGGGCGTTCAGCAGAAGGCCGGGAACAATGGCCCCGTGCAGAAGAAGAGCGGCCCGTGTCCAGGCGTCTCCTTCCCGCCAGGCGGTGCGGCAGGCGTCGGTGAACGGGTGCCAGGCCCGCCGGCGGACGACTCCGGCCAGGAAAGCCGCCCCGGCGACGGCGAGCAGGCCGGCGAGGGGCCGGACCACCCCCAGCGGGGTCAAACCGAAGAGGGCCATGGCCTGGAGGGCCGAACCGAGGACGCCCGCCACGACGAAAAACAGGGTGATGGTGTCGAGCGGCCGCCAGTCGCCGGTCCGGCCGGCCGCCCAGGCGGCCAGCCAGAAGGTGATCCCCGCCAGGCCGAGGACCATGAATACCGCCATCACGGGGGCGAGGAGGGGGTGGAGAAGGCAGTCGTCCAGGGTCAGGAAGGGGGGCACGGGTGCTGGCCTTTCGGTCTGGATGGGGTCGGGGGGCGGGGGGGCGGGCCTGGCCGGCCCCGCGGCCGGCCCCCGGGGGCAGGGAAGATGATGAAACGGACGATCGCGGGCGTCCCAATCTAGCAGGCGGGGTCCCGCTTTGGCAAGGACTCCGGGCCGGGGCCAGCCAAGCGCTGTCGATTCGGCGCTGAGGTTTCCGGCACGCCCGGCGGCCGTGAACCGCCAGCCCCCGAACAGGGAAAGACCACGGGGCAGACTTTCAGAAGCAGACGCCCAGGGATGGTATCACCGGCGGCGGGCCCTCCTGAAGGAGGGGCTATTCCCCTGGCCGGCCGGGCAGGACCCGGCCGCCTGCCCGGCGGTTGCCCGGCCGCCTCATACCTGCTACCATGCCCCGCATCGCGCGGCGAGGCCAAGAGCGGAGCCAGGAGGGTCGAAACCAGGGGGCGGGGAACCAGGAATGGGATGAAAGTACCAATGCAACAACTTGTACTAATGCTGAAAAATGGCCGGCGATAGCTGGGCGGCGCGCTTCGACGGGATCGATGGGGCATTCCCCTGCCACCCCGGCTGTACCGCCTGTTGTCGCGGGGTGCTGTCGCTGTCAGTGCCGGAGCTGTTGCGGGTGAAGGCGGCGGTCGGGGAACTGCCTCCCGCCCAGGAGGGATGTCCGTTCCGTACCGGCCAGGGGTGCGCGGTCTACGCGGTCCGGCCGTTCATGTGCCGGCTGTTCGGGTTCCAGTTCCTGCACCCGGGGTTGCGGGGCCAGCCGTTCTGCCCGCGGTTCACCCGACGGCGTCCCGGCGACCGGGAGGCGACCCTGTTCCGGGAATATCTCGGGTTCTGCGAGGAGGAGGGATTTGTCCTGGTGGGAGGGACCGGCGATGCTGACGCCGAGGCGCGGGCGGCGGCCGACAACCGGCGGGCGCTCCTGAGGTATCCGTGGTTGGCGGAGTATGTTCCCCTGTTGACCGGCGGGGAGCGCTGTCTGCCCTGACCGGCCCGGCGGATTTCCCGGTCATCCGGGTGATGGCGACCCTGATATGGGGAAGCGTGCCTCGGCGGCCTGGCGCGGCCTGGCCGCTGGGGCCGGAAGGTCAATCCTCGGACGGGGGGCGCCGCAGAAGGTCCTGCTGGGGGCGGTCCCCGTCGGGTTGCCAGGAGACCGAGGCCACCCGTCCCTGGCGGATGCGGCGGGTGCCGCGGGTGGTCTCCCCGAAGGAGGCGGGTTCGGCGTAGCCCCCTTTGACGGCCTCGAGGAAGGCGCGGTACTTGCGCAGACCAGGGGTACCCGGGTTCCATGTGAAACGGACCCTGACTTCCGAGGTCGGTTCCCCGTCCGGGGTCCGGACGAACTCGAGTTCGCAGGAAAAGAGCTCGCGGGCGCGGGGGTCGAATAAAGTGAGGGTGCGGCGCCAGGCGGCCTCCCCATCGTCCCAGGCGAACAGGGCCCAGCTTTCGCCGTTGGGCCAGCGGATTTCGGCGGCATCGACCAGGATGCCCCGCCAGCAGGACGGCAGGCGGAACCTCTCGCCAAGGCGGGGCTGGAAGAGCAGGGTGCCCGGCCGCGGGTCGTCGCCCGGTTCGAGGAACAGGCGGAGGGTGCCGCGGATGTCCTCCCGGCTCTTGATGGCGATCTCGGCGGAGTGGCCGGCCGCGGTCAGGGGAAACACCCGGTCGCGCCAGGGGATCCGGGGGCCTTTCCGGCCGCCGATGCCGATCTTCGGCAGGGGGATGCCGCCGCTGCACCCTGGCAGGAGCCCGGCCAGGGCGAGGCAGGCGAGCAGGAAGGGCAAAAACCGCTTCGCGGTTACATGGGCAACCATGGGAGCCATGGTAGTGGTGGCGGCGGCGGATTGCAACCTGACGGCCAAGACCGCCGGGCCAACGTCATCCCTGGAACGCTGTCAGGCCGGGAGGAGCTCCGCTCCTCCCGGCCACCCCGCCAGGGGTCTGTGGCCCCTGGACCCCTTCCATTCTGCCTGCCGAACGCGGAGCGTTCGGCAGGCGACCCGCCCGCCGGGCGGGTCGCCCGGGCCGTGCGTCTCTGCGGAGAATGCGGATTTCAACCTGTCGTTTGCCCTGGCGAGACAGGGGGGAGGAAAGGGTGAAAGGGCTGGGGAGAAAGCCTGCGGCGGGTGCCGGGGAAAGGTTGCCCCTCGCGGGGAGAAGGGGTAACCTTTTCCCAGAGAGGACATCCGGATGAAAGAGCAGGACCGTATGCCGCGGGGGGGCCGGTCGGGGCCGGCCCGGCGGAGCCGGCGGCCCGGCAGGGATCGCGGGACCCAGACCCGGAGCGTTCCCGATCCCGTGCTGGTCGATGGCGAGGATTTTCCGGCGCGGCTGGTCTGCGCGCGATGCCGCGCCTACATCACGGCGACGGCGCACCAGATGGAGATGAACGGCCGGCACCGCCACGTCTTCGACAACCCCGTGGGGCTTGTGTTCGAGATCGGGTGTTTCCGCGAGGCGCCGGGGTGCGTGGTGTTCGACGAGCCGACCGATGAGTTCACTTGGTTTCCCGGGTTCGCCTGGCAGATCGCCTGGTGTCAAGGATGCAGGGAGCATGTTGGCTGGAAATACACGGGCAAGGGCCTGTCGCCTTTCTTCGGCCTGATCCTCGGCAAGCTGGTGCGCGAGAAGTCCCCCGACCCGGCCTGACCGCCGGCGACGAACCTGGGGGGGCAGGGGGACACCCGCCTCTGGGAGAACTTTTGAGCAACCCCGCCCGCCGGCCGACGGGAAAGCAGGGTGTTCCCCGGAGGACCACCGACCCCGCCGACCGCGGGGACCCTGCCAGATCAAACCCCTTGGGGATCCTTCCGGATGGCGGAGTATCCATTGGCCGCGGATTTTCCGCGGCGGATGCATTCGGCGGCGGAGGATTGCCCGGGGCGATGGGAACCCCTACAATAGGGGCCGGAGGCCGGGTGCAGGGAAGGGGTGGCCGGGGGTGGCCCGGGGCCGGTCCCCTGAGATTCTCCGGCCGGGAGGGTGTGCCATGCCGCCGGTGTCTTCGGCCGACCTGTTCGCCAATCTGCAACGGGCGTTCCAGCTCGACGACGCGCGCCTGATCACCGCCCTGCTCGACCGGGCGGGAGGGGTGGACGACGAGCAGTTCCTCCTGTTCCTGCTCTACAAGGGCCTCGCCCATGCCGACGCCGAGGTTCAGCAGAAGAGCGCCGCGCTCCTGCAGGAACATCTCGACCGGCTGGAGGAACCCCTGCAGGCCCTGCTCAACCACCCGGGGGAAAATGTCCGGTTCTGGGCGCTGTCACTGCTCGGCCAGGCGGGCAAGGTGCCCGCTCCGGTGCTGGCCGAGGTGTTCAACCGCAACGAGAAGGACGAGACCAAGATCCTGGCGGCCGACCTGCTGTTCGCCGACGCCGAGCGGCAGGAGACCCTGGAACTGCTGATCCGTCACCTGGGGAACCCCAGCTGGGCCCTGCGCCGCCACCTGAACAAGAAGCTCCTGCCCCTCGGCGAGAAGCTGGTGCCGGCCATCCGGGCCGTGTTCGCCCGGGGCAACCTGCACGAGAAATACTGGGCGCTCAAACTGCTGATCGACCTGTCGGGGCCCAAGGCGATGCGGCACATCCGGAAGTTCCTGGCCACCAAGGATCCCACCGTCAAGCTGTATGCGATCGCCGCGCTCGAGTTCGTCCCCGGTTCCGAAGCGCTGGGTTTCCTGTTCTCGGCTCTGCAGGAGGATTCGCCCGTCATGCGCTATCAGGCGGCGCGCATCTTCGCCGGCAAAGGTGAGGACGCCCTGCGCGAGGCGGTGCGGCTGATCGGGGAGAAAGGGCCGGAACTGAAGGACGAGCTGAACATCCTGACCGGCCGCATCCTCGGGCCGCGCAGTCGGCAGTATTTCCAGCCGCAGTTGGCCAGCGCCGACCCCGACGACCGCTTCTACGCCCTGCGGGCCATCGGGCAGGACCCCGACCTCGAAGGGATCCGGCTGTTGGTGCGGGCCTTCCGTGATCCGGTCTGGATCATCCGGCGGCTCGCCTCCGACCTGCTGACGAACCACATCCCGCTGGCGCGCGAGGAGCTGATTGCCGCCCTCAACGACCCGTCCTACGACACCATCTTCTGGGCCACCAAGACGCTGGGCGCGGGGAAGGACCCGGCCGCCTCGCGGCCCCTGCTGACGCTGGTCGATCACCACCCCAACCCCAACGTGCGGGTGTGCGCGGTGAAAGCGCTCTGCGAGCTTGACATCGAGTATGTGGCCGAACTGCTGATCCTCAATTTCCGCGACGCCCCGCTGTCGGTGCGGACGGCGATCGCGGAGGGGCTGGCCCGGATGAGCCGGCTGAAGGTGCTGAAATACCTGGTGATCTACCTGTTCGATCGCGACAAGTCGATCTCGTTCTGGTGCGAAAAGACCCTCAAAACCCTGCAGTACCCGGCCCTGTCGAGCCTGCTGGGCCTGCTGGTGACGCTCGACGCGGTTCAGCAGGAGAAGTTCATCTCCTACCTGCACCACCTCAAGCCCGAACAACTGCACCAGATCCTGCAAAGGGAGAAGGTGACGCTCGCCGACTTCGACCCCGACCGCCTGCCCCCCGAGGAATACGTGCTGGTGCCGCTGGCGCAGTACCGCACCCTCGACGACCTGCTGGCCCAGCTGAAGGAGCAGAAGGGGTCGGACCTGCACCTCAACGTCGGCCTGCCGCCCATGTTCCGCGTGCACGGCGACCTGACGCGCACCAACCTTCCCCCCCTCACCGAGGAGCGGGTTTCCCAGCTCATCCTGTCGATCTTCAACGAGGAACAGCTGGCGCGCTTCAAGGAGCGGTGGGAGATCGACTTTTCCTACGAGGTGAAGCACGTCGGCCGGTTCCGGGCCAACATCTTCCGGCAGAGGCAGGGCATCAGCGGCGTGTTCCGGCTGATCCCGACGCAGATCCCGACGTTCGAGGAACTGGGGCTGGCGCGGCCGGTCTTCGAGTCGCTGTGCGAGAACCGCAACGGGCTGATCCTGGTCACCGGGCCGACGGGTTCGGGGAAGTCGACCACCATGGCGGTGATGGTCGACTACATCAACAAGTCGCGGCACGAGCACATCCTGACCATCGAGGACCCCATCGAGTTCGTTCACCAGCACAAGCGGTGCAGTATCAACCAGCGCGAGCTGGGCACCCACACGCACTCGTTCGCCGACGCCCTGCGCTCATCCCTGCGCGAAGACCCGGACGTCATCCTGGTCGGCGAGATGCGCGACCCCGAGACGATCAAGCTGGCGCTGACCGCCTCGGAGACCGGCCACCTGGTCTTCTCGACCCTGCACACCATCAACGCCAGCGAGAGCATCAACCGCATCATCGGGGCCTTCCCCGCCGACCACCAGGACCAGGTGCGGCTGGAGCTGGCGGGGGTTCTGCGGGCCATTGTTTCCCAGAAACTCCTGCCGCGGTGCGACCGGCGCGGCCGGGTGCTGGCCTACGAGATGCTGGTGGTCAACATCGCGGTGCGGAACCTGATGAAGGAAGCCAAGACCGAGCAGATTCTGTCGGTCATGCAGACGGCGGCCGGCGAGCACATGCAGACGATGGATCAGGCGCTGGCCCGGCTGGCGGTCAACGAGATCTGCAGTGTGGAGACGGTCATGCCGCACGTGGTCGACAAGAAGTCGTTCACGCAGTTGATGCAGAGCATGGCCCCCAAGCCCGCGCCCGGGGCCAAGCCTGTCCCGGGGCCGGCGCGGGAGGCGGGGGCCGTCCCGGCGGGACCGGGCCCGGGGCCGGCCGCGCCGAAGCGGCCGCCCAAGTGAAGGCCCGATGTCCCCCCGCCGGGCCGACCGGGAGGGTTCACCCAGCCAGGGCCGGGGAAGGAAACGGAGGAGGCAGGCGATGAAACGGATTGGTTGGGCGTTGTTGGGAATGCTGTGGGCGGCGGCCGGGTGGGCGGCGCCGGAGGTCCATCCGCCGCCGGTGGTCTGGGTGCCGGACTTCCGGGATGCCGCCGAGGCCGAGCGGATCATGGCGGCGACGCGGGCCCTGCCGGTCGCCCGGCGGGTGGCGCTGGTGTCGCAGTTCTTCCTGGGCCGGAAATACCACCCCGAGACCAAGGCCCGGATGAAGAAGGAGGCGGCGCGGCCACGGACGAAGGCGGAGGCGGCCAACCCCAACCCCCTGCCGGTGGAGACCCTTCCCACCAGCCTGCGGTATCTCGATTGCATGACCTACGTCGAGCACGTGCTGGCCCTGGCCTCGGCCGACCGGCCCGACTACGCGGGGGCCTTCCTGCCCCGCCTGGTGGATATCATGTACGATGCGGGCGGGGCGCCGCTGATGAACCATCTGCGGAGCCATTTCACCTCGGTCTGGGGCGATGTCCTCGAACGGAAGGGCTACCTGCGGAACGTGGCGCGGGGTCATCCCGCCGCGGTCAAGCGCGAGGTGGTGCTGAACCGGGTCGGCGCCAACCGCACCTTCTTCGTCGAGGACCGGTTCATGATGGCCAGCGGCCCGCAGGTCATGTGGTATTTTCCCGCGGCGGCCGTCTATGCCCGGCAGGCCCCGCTGGCGAACGGCGACGTGCTGGCGCTGGCCTGCGAGAGGGAAGGTCTCGACGTCCTGCACATGGGCTTCTTCATCGAGCAGAAGGGGAAGCGGCTCCTGCGGCACGCCAGTTCGAAGCTGAACCGCATCATCGAGGAGGACCTCGACGGCTATCTGCGCAACCGGAACGGAGCCATCGGGCTGATGGTCTGGCGGCCGCGCCTGGCGGCCCCCGCCCCGCCCCGCTACCGGTTCGCCCCCCGCGGGAGGTGAGCGGCCGTGGACGGGGGGTGGCCGTCGTTCCCGGCCGGATCGGGGTTTCTGAGCGGGACATCACCGCCAGGCCGGCCGAAGCGGCGGTGCCCCGGAGTCCCGCCCCGTCACGGGATTTCCGGAAAGAGACAAAAATCCGGCGGGCGGTGCCCAAATGGGTTTATCATGGCACTATCTTCGACCATGAGGTGATCCTGGCATGATGGGGCATCATCGGGCGCTGGTGGTGGGCGCGGCGGTTCTGTTCCTGGCCTTGGGGGGTCCCGGGGCGGCCGAGCCTCCCCTGAAGGTCACAGGGGTGAAGCCGGGGGAACCCTTCCCTCTCACCGACGACCAGGTGCGCGGCCTGGTTGAGAGCCTTGCCTCGTTCCGGGGCGGTTCCGAGGGGGCGGGCGAGAAGATGCTGTCGGAGGTGTTTGGCCTGAAAGGCGCCGAGGCCGCCCGCACGTACCCGTTCGGGGAGTTCGCGCACATGGGGGAATCGCTCAATGGCGGCTCCCCCGACCTGACGGTGCATCTTGCCGCCGGCTTCGGCCCCCCCAGCCTGCTGGCCGGGTTGTTGGACAACGGGTTTTCCGCCCTTGCCCCCGGGCGCTGGTGGGAGTCGCCCCTGCACTGGGCGGCCCTGCGCGGCCGCACCGACAACGTCCGTCTGCTCCTCCAGCGCGGGGCCCGCCTCCATGCCCGCGACAGCTGGGACCGCACCGCTCTGCACTGCGCGGCCCGGGGGGGCCATGCCGAGACGGTCGAGGCGCTCCTCGAAGCGGGCGCCGACCCCCGGGCGGTGAACCGGGAAGGACAGACGCCCCTGCACATGGCCGCGGTGCGCGGCTGGTGCGAGGTCATCCGGCGACTGCTGGCCACCCGCATGGATGTCGACATCCGCAACGGGGCCTGGTTGACGCCTCTGCACGAGGCGGCCGCCGGGGGTCACGCCGAGGCCGTCCGCCTTCTGCTCAACGCCCGGGCCAACCCCAACGCGGCCGACCAGGCCGGGCGCACGCCCCTGCACCTGGCCGTTCTGCTCGACCGTCTCGATGCCGTCGAGGTGCTGTTGTCGTTCGGGGCGGACACCTTCCGGAAGGACCATCAGGGGGTCGATCCCTACCAGGTGGCCGAGAAGACCGGCAGTGTGCCGATGCAGAGACTGCTGGTCGACCGGCACCGGTGAACCCGTCCCGGCCATGATGCGGCACGCCCCGGGAGAGTCGCCGGTGATGGGCGACACGCCCCGCACCCTGCTCAAGCGGGTGTTCGGGTACGATGCCTTCCGGCCCATGCAGGAGGAGATCATCGAGGGTCTGGTGCGGGGCGAGGACGCCTTCGTGCTGATGCCCACCGGCGGCGGGAAGTCGCTGTGCTATCAGATTCCCGCCCTTCTGCGGCCGGGAGTCGGCATCGTGGTCTCCCCCCTGATCTCGCTGATGAAGGACCAGGTCGATGCCCTCGAGGCCTGCGGGGTGCGGGCGGCCTTCTACAACTCTTCGCTGGAGGGCCCGGAAGCGCGGCGCGTGCTCGGGCGACTGCACGGCAACGATCTCGACCTGCTCTACATCGCTCCCGAGCGGCTGATGACCCCCGCTTTCGCTGACCGGCTCCGCGAGGTGCCCATCGCCCTGTTCGCCATCGATGAGGCGCACTGCATCTCGCAATGGGGCCACGACTTCCGGCCCGAGTACGGGCAGTTGGGCGGACTGCGGGCCCGGTTCCCCGGCGTGCCGCTGATCGCCCTGACGGCCACCGCCGAGCCCCACACGCGCCGGGACATCCTCGACCGGCTGGGCCTCGGGGGGGCGCGGTGTTTCGTGTCGAGCTTCGACCGGCCCAACATCCGCTACACGGTCTACGACAAGCACAAGCCCTTCGATCAGCTGGTGGCCTTTTTGCAGGGGCGGCCGGCCGAGGCCGGCATCGTCTACTGCCTGAGCCGGAAACGGGTCGAGGAGGTCGCCCGGAAGCTGACCCGGGCGGGATTCGCGGCCGCCGCCTACCACGCGGGGCTGGCGGCCGGCGAGCGGCGCCGGGTGCAGGAGGCGTTCCTGCGCGACGACGTTCGCATCGTGGTGGCCACGGTGGCCTTCGGCATGGGCATCGACAAGTCCAACGTGCGGTTCGTGGTGCACTACGACCTGCCCAAGAACATCGAGGGCTACTACCAGGAGACCGGCCGGGCCGGGCGCGACGGGCTGGCCGCCGAGGCGGTATTGCTGTTCGGCTACGGCGACGCGGCGGCGGCGCGGGGCCTGATCGAACAGGGGGAGAACCCCGAGCGGCGCCGCATCGAGGCGCACAAGCTGAACGCCATGGTCGGGTTCGCCGAGGCGCAGTCCTGCCGGCGCCGCATCCTGCTCGGCTATTTCGGGGAACCGCTGGCCGCCGACTGCGGCAACTGCGACATCTGCCTGCACCCGCCCGAGCAGTGCGACGTCACCGAAGATGCGCGCAAGGCCCTGTCGTGCGTCTACCGGGTCGGGCAGAGGTTTGGCATGGGCCACGTGATCGACGTTCTGCGCGGCTCCCAGGGGGAACGGATCATCGCCCTCGGGCATCACCGGCTGTCGACCTACGGCATCGGGGCCGGCCAACCCCAGGAATACTGGGGGGCGGTCCTGCGGCATTTGATCCATCGCGGGTTTCTGGAGCAGGATGTCGGCCGTTACTCGATCCTGAAGCTGACGGCGGCCGCCTGGCCGCTTCTGCGGGGGGAGCAGACCCTGACCATGGCCGCCCCGCGCCTCAAGCCGGTGTCCCCGCCGGCCGGTCCCCGGCGGAAGGGCGGCGGGGCCCGGGCGGCGGCCGGCGAGGTCGAGTATGACCCCGACCTGTTCGAGGCCCTGCGCCGCCTGCGCAAGCGGCTGGCCGACGAGGCCCGGGTGCCGCCCTTTGTCGTTTTCAGCGACGCCTCGCTGGCGGCGATGGCCGCCCACCGGCCGACCGACGCCGCCTCCTTCCTGCAGATGCACGGGGTGGGCGCGAAGAAGCTCGAGCGGTACGGGGAGGTCTTCCTGGCCGAGATCCGGGCCTTTGCGGCGAAAAACCCCGGCGGGGCGGGGGCCCCGGATTTCTGACGGGGGCTGGCGGAGGATCGTCGCGTCAGGATGCGCCAGGATTCCCCGGATGTGGGTGGGGCGGCGGCGAGCCGTTGAGGTCAGGTTTTCAGAAAGGTGGCGAGAGCCTTCTGGACGGCGAAAATGCTCTGGTCGTTCTGGAACTCGCGGGAGATGGGGTCTGGCCGGCCGAACACGAAGATCTGCACCTCGGCGTCGAGGTCGAAGTGGCCGGTGGTGGTGACGGTGAAATGCGTGATCGACCGGTAGGGGATGCTCTGCATCTCCCGCCGCCGCCCGGTGATCCCCTGTTTGTCGATCAGGATCAGGCGGCGGTCGGTGAAGACCATCAGGTCGCGGATGAGGCGGAAGGCGGCCTTGACCGTCTCCCCCTCGCCGAGCATCTGGTCGAGTTCCTTCTCGATCGCGGTGCCATCCACCTGGGTGTCATGGCCCAACAGTTGTCCGAACCAGCCCATCGCTTTCTCCTTTCCGGCCCCGGCCGTCCTCACCGGGTGCCCAGGGCCACGCGGGCGTATTCGCGCAGGGCCAGGTCGAGACCGGCCTTGGCCCAGTTCAGCGGGGTGATGGGCGACGGCACCAGCAGACGGCGGCCCGCGACCAGGACCGTGTTGATGCTCTCGGGGGTCTGCCATTCCCGGACCGGCTGGCCGTCGGCGGCGAGGAGGGGACCGGTGATCTGGCCCAGGGCGCGCTTCAGGTGGATGGCGGCACGGTGCAGATCCTGCGCGCGCAGGGCGGGGTCGGCGGTGTGTTCGGCCAGGTGGAGGCGGGCCAGGACGCACAGGCTGTCAAAGAACCACTGGGCTTCGGTGTGGGGCAGGAGCTGGGACAGGCGCCAGCGGAAAGCGGCGTCGGAGGAGGTGTCGCCGGTCAGGGTGGGCTGGCCGCTGGCGGTTTCGGGCCCGGCCGGGGGTTTGATCCAGTAGTTGCCGGCCTGATAGCTGTCGAGGTCGTAGCGCAGGATGCCGGCGGGCCGCTCGAGGGTTTGCACGATGCGCAGGACGGTGCGGCATTCCTCCTCGGTCAGGCCGGCCAGCGGGGAAGGCTGGAGCAGGACCAGCAGGGCGGCGTCGGCCTGGCGGAAATGCAGGTCGGCGGGGGGGTAGTCGGGGGACTCGCCGCCCAGCTGGAGCTGGCGCTTGACGCGCCGCAGGCCGCGGTCGATCAGGCCGGCCAGCCGCGACGGGGCCCAGGCGGCCCGCGCC
>CAZKPI010000044.1:15139-15361 GCA_964554555.1 uncultured bacterium | reverse complement strand
TCGGGGGCGTTGGCCGGGATCTCGAGGAAATGGCCCTCCTGGTCGAGGGGCCCGGCAGTGCCGGTCAGAACACCGCCCGGTTCCCGGCTGTCCGGGGCGGGGGCGCGCGGGGCGGCGGCCGCGCTCTCCGAGGCCGAGGGCCAGATGCGGATGAGGACGTCGCGTTCCAGGGAGCCGGTCCGGTCCTGGGTGTTGTAGCGGAACTCGCGTCCGGTGATGACC
>CAZKPI010000044.1:13808-15129 GCA_964554555.1 uncultured bacterium | reverse complement strand
TATTGTCCTTCCAGATGGTGACGGGCATGGAAGTATACAACTCTTTTCGGGAAAAGAAATACCGCAGTTCGTCGGAGCGCATCCGCTGGCCGTCCGAGGAGCGCATCCGGACATCGCCCCAGAACCGGGCCTCGAAGGGGGTCTTGAACGCCCATGAGGCAACCAGCTGGCCGGTGCGGGTGGCCACCTCCTTGTCGAAGAACAGGGTGCGCACCCGGCTGGCGTTCATGTTGTTCTGGGAATCGTCCATGTCCACCACATCGGCATACAGGCGGGCGTGCTCGAACCCCTGGTCGAGTTCGCTGAAGTGGACGTCGGTGAGCTTCATGCGGGCTTTCTGATACTTGGTCTTGACGTCCTTTTCCAGGTCGTCGTCCTTCAGGATGATGATGAGAAAGACCATCAGCACGAGAAACCAGAACCACCCCTTGGCGTAGAAGGTCATGCCTCGTCCCTCGCCAGGTGGGCATGGGCATACCGCTCGTGGAACCAGACCCAGAGATCGGGCCGGCGGCGGATGGCCGCCTCATAGCAGGCGGCGTATTTGCGGACCCGGTCGGTCATCGACTCGCCGGGCTCCCAGGCGATCGGTTCCCCGACCCGGACAACGTGGGACCCGTCGGGCTGACGCTCGCCGAAGACGGGGATCAGAGGCGCGTTGCCGCGAACCGAGAGGATGACGGGCGTCGGATAGAAGGAGGCGTCGCGGCCGAAGAACGGCACCCGGTAGCCGCGCTCGCGCGCGTTGAGATCGCTGACGATGCCGACGGTGCGGCCCTGGTGGAGGATCCGGAGGGACTCGCTGAGGTTGTTGGCCATCAGCACCTTGACGCCGCGCCGCTCGCGAAACCCGTTCATGAACTCGGTCATCTGGTTGATGGCCTGCGGGCGGGCGATGACGTGCAGGGGGACGCCGGCGCGGACCAGCGTGTAGGCGGTGAGTTCCCAGTTGCCGAAATGACCCGACAGAATGATCGACCCCCGCCCTTCCTGCCTGGCCCGTTCGAGGATCCCGGCCCCCTCGAGCCGCACGTAGTCGGGGCGGGCGGCGAGGAGCTTCTCGTAGAACATGATTTCGAGGATGTTCATCACCTGGTTGACGGCCATGCCCCGCAGGATCTCGTCCCGCCGGGGGGCGAACTCGGCCGGCAGGAGTTCGGCGGCGCGGCGCGCCTCGCGGTGGAAGACGAGGGGGAAGACCTTCAGCAGGAGCCGGCGCAAGCGGGGGACGGCGGTCACCGGCTGGCGCTGGATCCAGGCGGAGAGCCAGGCCACCAGGTGGAACCGGGCCTGGCGGCGGAGGTCCTTCCAGCGGTCGGCC
>CAZKPI010000044.1:7127-13765 GCA_964554555.1 uncultured bacterium | reverse complement strand
CGACGCGCTCGCCCTCCACGCCGCCCGCCCGGCCGCCGCCGGGGGCCTGCAGGCGGTGGTCGGCGCGGGCGATGACGGCAGGATGCGCGTCGCCGGGGCACAGGAACAGGCCGGCTTCGCGGCGGACGGGGAGGTCGATCAGGTCGTCCCCCACGAAGGCGACCTCTTCGCGGCGGAGGCCGCGTCCTTCGCGGATGGCACGAACGGCGGCCCGTTTGTCGTGGGCGTTCTGGTGGACCTCTTCGAACTTCAGCTCCCGGGCGCGCCGGGCGAGGGCCTCGGAGAACCGGGCGGTGATGACCCCGCAGGCCAGACCGGCCCGGTGCCACAGGGAGATGCCCATGCCGTCGCGGGTCGAGAAAGCCTTCAGCTCGAACCGGCCGTTGCCCAGGACGATGCCGCCGTCGGTGAGGACGCCGTCGCAATCGAACAGCAGAAGTTTGATGGGCCGACAGGCCCCGTTCAGATCGATGGGGGACATGCGCCTGTTTATACCAGAATCCGGTCATTGGTGCAAAAGCCCCGCCCGGCATCCATCCGCCATCCGGGCCATCACCAGGACAGCCGGAAGGCCGGCTTCCGGCCGGCCGGCCGCCGGGGCCGCCCCGACCGGATGGGCGGGGGGGGTGCCGGAAACTCCGGACTGGCCAATGGGTCACCGGATCGCCGGCCGCCATCCCGGCCGCCGACCGCCGGCGGCAGGCGGATCCTGCGGACCCATTCCGGCGTTGTGGCGGCAGGGGGGAATCTGGTATCATGCGCTTCCCTTGACACGACTGATCATGCCATTCCTGCTGGCGTGGGTCGGGGGACTGCTCCTGGTGCCGCTGGTGCGCAAGATCGCCCTGCGGCTCGGCCTGGTCGACCGCCCCGACACGCGCAAGATCCATGCGCGGCCGATCCCGCGGATCGGCGGCCTGGCCATGTACGCGGCCAGCCTGCTGGGGGCCCTGCCCTTTTTGGCGGCCGATCCCCGCACCACCGGCGTGATGCTGGCCGGCACCTTCATCTTTCTGGTGGGGTTTCTCGACGACCTGCTCGATCTGCCTCCCCGCGTAAAGCTGGCGGGGCAGATCATCGCCTGCCTGATCCTGTTCGGGTTCCAGGTGCGCATCGAGTTTGTCACCGATTTCATCGCCGGGCGCGGCCTGGTCGCCCTGGGCCTGCTCACCTATCCCCTCACCCTGTTGTGGATCATCGGCCTGACCAACACCGTGAACCTGGTCGACGGGGTCGACGGGCTGGCGGGGGGCATCGTCTTCATCGCCCTGGCCACCCTTCTGGCGGTGCGGGTGAGCATCCCCTCTGCCCAGGACGCCACGTCCATCGCCAACGTCATGGTGTTCTGCTCGGCCCTGATGGGGGCCCTGCTGGCCTTTCTGCGGTACAACGTGTTTCCCGCCTCCATTTTCATGGGTGACAGCGGGGCCTACTATCTGGGGTTCATGACTGCCTCGCTGTCGGTGGCCGGGGCGGCCAAGGGCACCATCCTCCTGCCGCTGGTGGTGCCGCTGGTGGCCTTCGGTCTGCCGGTCATCGATGTGTTCCTGGCGATCGGCCGGCGGTTCTTCCGGCGGGTGCCGATCTTCCAGGCCGACAAGGAGCACCTGCACCACCAGCTGCTGCATCGCGGGTTCACCCAGGCCGACACCACCCGGTTTCTCTGGATGGTCTCGACCTGCTTTGGCCTGCTGGCGATTTTGACCGCCGACATCCCGCATCGCGGGGTGGAGTCGGCGGTGACCGTCCTGCTGGTCGTGATGGTGATCGCCTGCGTGACCTTCTACCAGAGCCGGGAGCGCCGCCATGAAAACGGGTAGTCTGCGCTTCGCCGGCATCCACCTGCAGGACGGCCCCATCGGTCTCCTGACCGCCTCCCTGCGGAAGGGCCGCCTGGCCCAGACCTACATCTTTGCCGGGGCCCGTTCGGTGGGCAAGACCCGGGTGGCCAAGACGTTCGCCGCCCTTCTGCAGTGCCTCGAGCCGGTGACCGGTCCCGACGGGTCGCCAGATGCCTGCGGGCGCTGTCTGTCCTGCCGGCGGGTGCTGGCCGGCAGTCATCCCGACGTGACATTCCTGCGGCCGCAGGGGTCCGAGATCCGCGTCGCCCAGGTGCGCCAGATGCAGGAGCTGGCCCTCCTGCACCCCTACCTGGGCAAGTGGCGGATCTTCATCATCGATCCCGCCGACCGGCTCAACGAATCCAGCGCGAACAGCCTGCTGAAGATCCTCGAGGAAGCCCCCGAGATGGTGGTGTTCATCCTGGTGGCGGAACAGGTGGAGCGGGTTCTGCCTACCATCCGCAGTCGCGCCGAGATCGTTCTGTTCCAGCACCCTTCCCACCACGCGGCCCGGGAAACCATCGCGCGGGTCACCGGCCGGCCGGCCGA
This sequence comes from uncultured bacterium, assembly GCA_964554555.1. Lineage (GTDB taxonomy): Bacteria > Muiribacteriota > Ozemobacteria > Ozemobacterales > Ozemobacteraceae > Ozemobacter. The sequence continues at coordinate 11,375 of CAZKPI010000044.1, read as the reverse complement.
CGAGGCGGCGCGGGTGTACTCCCTGACCGAGGGGGCGTTCGGGGCCGCCCTGAATCTGGCGGTCCAGGAACTGCCGGAGACCGGCCTCCTGCCTCTGCGCGAGGCCCAGGTCCGGTTCCTTGAAGACCTGGAGCGGTTTTCGGTCCAGGTGCAGGAGCGGGTGAACGAGGCGCCGTCCCTCGAAGCCGCCCTGGCCGTGGTCGAGGACCCCGACCTGCTGATGTTTCCGCCTCTGCTCGCCTCGCGCAAGTCCCTGGTGCGCGGTCTCCTGCTGGCGGAGAGCCTGCCGGCCGCCTTTCCCGTGCTGTTTTCCCGGGTCTTCCTCGATGCCCTGGACAAGGCGCGCAAAGGTCTGGACAAGGTTCTCGAAGCGGTCATCGCCCGCCAGAAGTCGGCCTACGCGGCCGAGATCCTCAAGGAGATGGACCGGCAGTTCGGCATGGCGGTCCAGAATCTGTTTCAGGCCCAGGTGGTCGGCCTGCTGGAATGCCTGCGGCACTGGCACGAGGATCTCTTCCACTTTTCCCACACCGCCGACGAAACATGGCTGTTGAACCTCGATCGCAAAGACGATATCATGGCCCTGTCCCTGGTGCGGGGTCTCGGCTTCGCCGAATCGGGGATTCAGCTCCTTTCCCGCAGTCTGGAGCTGTTGTCGCGGAATGTACAACCCGTTTTGCTGATGGAGCACGTCTTGTCATCGATTGGAGGAAGGACCCCTTGAGCCAGTTCGTGGCCCTGCGCCTGCGCAAGCTCCCGGTCGTCCACTGGTATCTGGAGCCGAACCTCGCGCTCGAGAGCACCCAGAAGGTCCTGGTGCGTACCCAGCATGGGTGCGAGGTGGCCACCGTCCTGCGGGCCGTGCCGTCCAACCGGCCTTCGAAGCTGGCGAGCGATCCGTTCATCCGCGAGATTCTCGGTCCCCTGCAGGACAGCGACCGCGCCAAGGTGCGCGAGCTGTGCCAGAAGGAACGGGAGGCGTTTCTGAAGGCCCGGTCCCTGGCCGCCGAGCACCGGCTGAACATGAAGATGCTGCGGGCCGAGTATCTGTTCGACCAGAGCCGGCTGATCCTGTATTTCAAATCCGACATCAAAGTCGATTTCCGCGATCTGCTCAAGAGCCTGGGGTCGGCTTTCCGCACCCGCATCGAACTGCGGCAGATCGGGGTGCGCGACGAGACCAAACTGCTGGGCGGCATCGGCTGTTGCGGCAAAGAGGTCTGCTGTGCCCAGTTCATGACCGGATTCGGGCCGGTCTCCACCAAGATGGCGAAAGACCAGAACCTCAGCCTGAACCCGGCCAAGCTGTCGGGCATCTGCGGCCGTCTGCTCTGCTGTCTGTCGCACGAACACGAATACTACGCCTCCTTCCACGGGAAGTATCCCAAGGTGGGTGCGGAGATCTGCGTCGGGAATGAGAAGGCCAAGGTGATGGACATCAACTTCATCACCCAGAAGGCCCTGGTCGGGTATTACGACCGCCGCAAGCTCTTCCTGCCGCTGGCCCAGATCCGCGGCCGCAAGGAGCCGGTCACCGGCCGGAACCTCTGGTGGTCGCAGGAGGAAGGACAGCCCGAGCCCGAGATGGCCACCCTGCTCGAAGTCTACCAGATCACCGAAATCGTGCAGAAGGCCAAGGAGGCCCGGGAAGCCAAGGAGGCGCGGAAGCGCGAGCGCAAGCCGGGCGAGGGCGGCGGCCCCCCCAAGCCGCGCCGGTCCGAAGCGGCGGGCGCGGAGAAGTCCGCCCCCGCCGGGGACAAGACCGGTTCCGGCCATGCTGGAGGGGCCGGCGAGGTCCCGCCGGAATCCTCCGGGCCCGCCCCGGGTTCAACGGGTGCGGCGGCCGCCGGCCCCGGTCCCGGGCCGGCGCCGGAGGGCGACGGTGGTCCGGCGGGGGAGCCCCTTCCCCCGGATGACGGCGAGCCGGATGACCTCCCCCCCGGCCCGGAGGAGCCGCCGCCCGCCGAGTGAGCGAGCCGCCGGTCCCCGCGAGCCCGGCGGGCCGGCGGCGGAAGGAAATGCCGGAAGGGGTCCTTCCCTTCCAGGATGAGCGAGGAACGATGTGCCACGCATAGGACTGATTGCAGGAAGCGGGCGGTTTCCGCTGGAGTTTGCCGATTCGGCGCGCCAGGGCGGACACCAGGTGATCGCGGTGGCGATCGAGGAGGAGACGTCCCCCGATCTGGCGGGGCGCGTCGAGGAGATCCGGTGGCTCCGCATGGGCGAGCTGCAGGCGATCATCGACACCTTCCTGTCGCACGGGGTCGACAAGATCGTGATGGCCGGGAAGATCACCAAGACCAGCATGTTCAACCACCTGCGGCCGGACGCCCGGCTTCTGCGGGTGCTCGAAAAGACCCCCATCCGCAACGACGACGCGCTGTTGAAGGCGCTGGCGGGGGAGTTCATCGCCGAGGGCATCCATGTCTGCGATTCCACGACCTTCCTGACCGCGCTCCTGCCCGAGAAGGGCACCCTGACGAAGCGCGCCCCGAGCCGGGAGGAACAGCTCGACATCCAGTACGGGTACGAGCTGGCCAAGCAGATTGCCGGCCTTGACATCGGAATGACGGTGGTGGTGAAGAACCGGGCCATTTTGGCGGTCGAGGCCATCGAAGGCACCGACGAGACCATTCTGCGCGGCGGGCGGCTGGGCAACGGCGGGGTGACGGTGGTGAAGGTGGCCCGGCCCGAGCAGGACATGCGGTTCGACCTGCCGGTGGTCGGGGTGGACACCATCCGCACCTGCATCGAGGCCAAGGCCCGCTGTCTGGCCATCGAGGAGAAGAAGACACTACTGCTGGACCGCCCCGAGGTCATTGCGCTGGCTGACGGGGCCGACCTGGCCGTGGTGGTCGTCTAGACCCGCCACGCCGACCCGAGGAGAGGAAGCCATGAAGAAGAAGAACATCCGCGTGGGGGTCATCGGCACCGGCCACCTGGGGAGGCATCACGCCCGCATCCTGGCGTCCATGGAGGGTGTGGAGCTGGTCGGGGTGGTCGATGCGCGCGAGCCGGTCGCCAAGGAGATCGGCGAGACGTACAAGGTCCCCTACCATTCCGACTACCGGGCGCTCGAGGGGAAGGTCGACGCGGTCACCGTGGTGGTGCCGACCTTCCTGCACCACGAGGTGGCACGGTTCTTCCTCGAGCGGACGGTCCACACCTTCATCGAGAAGCCGGTCACCAAGACGCTGGAAGAGGCGACCGACCTGGTGCAGGTGGCGAACCACAAGCAGTTGACCCTGCAGGTGGGGCACATCGAGCGGTTCAATGCGGCGATGATCAAACTGCAGTCGCTGTGCCAGGCCCCGCGGTTCATCGAGTGCCAGCGCATGGGCCCGCTCTCCAACCGCATCCAGGACGTGGGCGTGGTGCAGGACCTGATGATCCACGACATCGACATCGTGCTGTCGCTGGTGCGGTCGCCGATCCGGAGCATCGACGCGGTCGGCATCCCGGTGCTGTCGAACAACGAGGACATCGCCAACGCCCACATCGTCTTCGAGAACGGGTGCATCGCCAACATGACCTCCTCGCGCGTCAGCCAGGAGAAGATCCGCAAACTGCGCATCTTCGAGATGGACAAGTACTGCTCGCTGGACTATGCCAACCAGGCCATCACCGTGGCCCGCAAGTCGAGTCAGGAGGCCAGCATCCTGAAGGAGGAACTGGAGGTCGAGAAGGTCGAACCCCTGCGGCTGGAGCTGGAGCATTTCATCCATTGCATCCGGGAGCAGAAGAAACCCCTGGTCACCATCGAGGACGGGAAGAACGCCCTGGAGGTCGCCCTCGAGATCCTCGCCCTGATCAAGGCAGGTTGGAAGAACCACTGAATGCACCCGGGGACGAAGGGGCCGCTGCACCCATGAACCTGGCCCTGGCACGGACCATTGGCGAGGTGCTGTTTCGCTGGCGCGACCTGCTGCCGGTGCCCCTGGTGGCCGGCCTGGCGCGCGTGTCCCGTCCCACCCCCGTCTCCTGGGCCCTTGGCCTGCCTCTCATCGCGGCCGGCGAAGCGCTCCGCCTCTGGGCCCTGCGTCACATCGGACCCACCACCCGCACCCGCGAGATCTGCGCCGATCGCCTGATCCGGACCGGTCCCTATGCCTTGACCCGCAACCCGCTGTATCTGGCCAATCTGTGCAAGGTGGCCGGGTTTTTGACCATTGCCGGGCATCCGGGGTTCGCGGTGTTCGTGCTGGCCTGCTACGCCTTCGAATACGCGACGGTCATCCCGTTCGAGGA
>CAZKPI010000044.1:0-7107 GCA_964554555.1 uncultured bacterium | reverse complement strand
CCCCGACGAGTTCGCCGAGTATCGCGCGCGGGTGCCGGTGCTGGTGCCGCACCGCCTGCTGGAGGGCTGGGATGAACCCGCCCCCCATTCCTGGGGCGAGGCGCTGTGGTCGGAGCGCCGGACCTTCGCGTCGAGCGGACTCCTGCTGGGGCTGTTGGCACTCTCGGGATGGTGGAAGGAGGGGCGGCGGGCATGAACCACGGTCCGGTTCCCGCCCGGCCGCCGCGGGTCTTCTTCATTGCGGGCGAGCACAGCGGCGATCTGCAGGGGTCGCTGGTGCTGTCGCACCTGAAGCGTCTGCGGCCCGATCTGGTGGCCGAGGGCATCGGGGGGCCTCTGCTGAAGAAGGCGGGGCTCGACTGTCTGCACAGTCTCGACGAGCTGGCGGTGATCGGATTCGTCGAGGTGCTGAAGAACCTGCCGCATTTCCTGGGCATCTTTGACGAGGTGAAGCAGAGGCTGACCACCCACAAGCCCGACGTGCTGGTGCTGATCGACTATCCCGGGTTCAACACCCGGGTGGCCAAGGTGGCCAAGGATCTGGGCATCTACGTGGTCTACTACATCACACCGCAGGTCTGGGCCTGGAACCCCAGCCGCGTCCACGGCATCACGCGCATCATCGACGAGGCGGTGGTGGTCTTCTCCTTCGAGGAGAAGATCTGGCGGAAGGCGGGGGCGCGGGTGTCCTGGTTCGGGCACCCGCTGGTCGGCATCACCGAGAACCGCATCCCGCCGGCCGTCTTCCGGGCCGAGCTGGGCGTCGGCCAGGGGCCGGTGGTCAGCCTCCTGCCCGGCAGTCGGTCGCAGGAAATCCGCTACATCCTGCCCGGACTGCTCGACGCGGCCGAGCTGATCCGTCAGCGCAAGCCCGACACCCGCTTCCTGCTCCCGCTGGCGGGCACCATCCAGGAATCCCTGGTACTGCCCCACCTGAAGGGCCGCAACCTGCCCCTGACGCTGTTGCGCGGGCAGACCTATGAGGCGGTGGCCGCTTCCGATCTCGCCCTGGTCGCCTCGGGGACCGCGACCCTGGAGACCGCCATCCTGGGCACGCCGATGATCATCGTCTATCAGACGAACCTGTTCACCTCGATCATGTCGAAGTTCCTGATCCAGAAGCCGCACATCGGCCTGCCCAACGTGGTGGCCGGGCGCCAGATCGTGCCCGAGTTCATCCGGTGGCGGTTCCAGCCGCGCCTGATCGCCGACGAGGCGCTGTCGATCCTGTCCCACCCGCGGCGGCAGGACACCATCCGGCGGCAATTGGCCCAGGTGCGGGCCCGGCTTGGCCAGCCCGGAGCCAGCGAACGGGTGGCGCGCCACCTGCTGGCGCGCATCGACCGGCTGGTGACGACCGTCGGCGCGGCTCCGGCGGCAGAGCCGGCCGCCGGGGCGCGCCCCGACGGATTCCGGAGCCGGCCGGCATGACCACCCTGTTCCGCATCCTGGCCTATTTCCGCCCCTACCTGGGCTACCTGGGCATCGGCCTGTTCTTCAGCTTCGTGCAGGCCATCTGCACGATCTACCCGGCCTGGATCATGCGGAGCGTGGTCAACGACGTGCTGTACAACCGCGACCTGGCGATGCTGCACTATATCGCCTGGTCGCTGGTTCTGGTGATGGGGGTGAAGGGGGTCGCCAACTTCATCCAGACCTACCTGATGACCTGGGTGGCGCAGGACATCCTGCGCCTGTTGCGGTCGGGCTGTTTCGAGCGGCTCAACCAGCTGTCGCTCAGCTTCTTCGAAAAACAGCGTACCGGTCAGCTGATGAGCCGCATCACCAGCGACGTGCTGGTGCTGCAGCACCTGCTGTCGAGCTGTACCGGGCTGGTGGGCGACCTGATCGCCTTCTTCGGGTTCTGCTTCTACATCGTCTGGCTGCACTGGAAACTGGCCTTCATCTCGATCATCATCATCCCGATCATCGGGGCGCTGATCAACAAGTTCTCGCGCAAGATGAAGAAGATCGGCACCCGCATGCAGAGCCGCATCGGCGACATCGCCACGGTTCTGCAGGAGGTGATCACCGGGATGAAGGTGGTCAAGTCGTTCACCCTCGAGGAGCTGGTGCGGGCCCGGTTCGAGAAGGCGAACGACGAGAACTTCCGCGAGACCATGAAGGGCAACCGCATCAACGCCGCCACCTCGCCGGTCATCGAGTTCATCAACACGGTGGGGCTGGCCATCATCTTCTGGTACGGCGGCTACGAGGTCATCCAGGGGCGGCTCGACGCGGGGCAGTTGATCAGCTTCATGACGGCCCTGGTCGGGCTGTTCACCCCGATCAAGAACCTGTCCAAACTGAGCAATGTGGTCTCCCAGTCGGTTGGCGCCGGGGAGCGGGTCTTCGAGATTCTCGACGCCCCGGTCGACATCCAGGACCGGCCAGGCGCCGCCCCCCTGACCGACTGCCAGGGGCGGGTCGAGTTTGACCGGGTTGTGTTCGCCTACAACGGGCACGAGCCGGTGCTGAAAGATGTCAGCCTGACCGTCGAGCCGGGCGAGGTGGTGGCCCTGGTTGGCCCCTCGGGGGCGGGCAAGACCACCTTCGTCAACCTGTTGCCGCGGTTCTTCGACATCCAGGGGGGGAGCATCCGCATCGACGGCCGTGACGTGCGCGACCTGACCCTGCAGTCTCTGCGCCGGCAGATCGGGCTGGTGCCGCAGGAAGTTCTGCTGTTCTCGGGCACCATTGCCGACAACATCCGGCTGGGGCGGCTGGGGGCCACCGACGCTGAGGTCGAGGCGGCGGCGAAACTGGCCAACGCCCACGAGTTCGTGCTGTCACAGCCGCAGGGGTACCAGACCGAGCTCGGCGAGCGCGGGGTCAACCTGTCGGGCGGGCAGGGGCAGAGGCTGGCCCTGGCCCGTGCCTTCCTGAAGGACCCGCGTATCCTGATCCTCGACGAGGCCACCTCGGCCCTTGATTCCGAGACCGAGAACCTGATCAAGGAATCGCTGGCCCGGCTGATGAAGAACCGCACGACCTTCATCATCGCCCACCGGCTGTCGACCGTGGTCAACGCCCACAAGATCGTGGTATTGCAGGGCGGTCACATCGTGGAATGGGGAACCCATCCGGTCCTGCTCGAGAAGAAGGGGGCCTACGCCCACCTGTATCACTCGCAGTATTCCAACCAGCTGGCGGTGGGCCTGTGAAAAGACCGCTGGCCGCCGGGCGCCATGCCTTCGTCAGCGGGGTCGCCGACTCCCGCTGGGGCGAACCCGGCTACGCGGCGCGGGTCGCCCTGAAGGGGCGGCTGGCCGCGCTGTTCATCCGGATGCTGGGCTCCTCCCTGCGCCTGGAGCGGATCGGGTGGGAAAACAATGCCCGGGCCCTGGCCACCGGCCGGCCGGTCGTCTACGTCTGCTGGCACGGTTCCCAGCTGGCCCCGACCTACGCCTTCCGCGACCGCGGCATCTGGATCATGACCTCCCTGTCGCGGGACGGCGACATCCAGACGCAGAGCCTGAACTGTCTCGGGTACCGCACGGTGCGCGGCTCGAGTTCGCGGGGGGGCAGTCGGGCCCTGCTGGAGATGGTGCGGCGACTGCGGCGGGGCGAGGCGACCTCGATGACCCTCGACGGTCCGCGCGGGCCCCGGCACGTGGCCAAGCCGGGGGCGGTTCTGCTGGCCCAGCGGGCGGGGGCGGTGGTGCTGGCGGTGGGGGCGTGCTACGGGCGGGCCTGGCGCCTGAACAACTGGGACCGCTTCGAGATCCCGCTTCCCTTTTCGCGGGTGGCGGTGGTGACGAGCGAACCGTTCACCCTGCCGCCCGGCCTGTCGGTGGAGGAAGGCGCGCGTCGGCTGGCCGACAAGCTTGGCGAGTGCGAGGCCATCGCGGAACGGAGGATAGACGCGTGAACTCCGGACCTTTCCGGAAAAGGGTTCTGATCGTGGCCGGGGAGACCTCCGGCGACATCTATGCCAGCACACTGATCGATGTGCTGCTGCAGCACATGGACCTGGAGATCTTTGCGGTGGGCGGGCCGCAGACGGCGAAGCGGCCGGTCGAACTGCTCTATGACAGTTCGAACTGGGCGGCCATCGGGCTGATCGAGGCCATCAAGCAGGCGCCGCGGCTGATGTTCGTCCTGCGGCGGCTGAAGCGGTTTTTGTACCATCGGCGGCCCGACCTGGTCCTGCTGGTCGACTATCCGGGGTTCAACATGCGGCTGGCGCGGGAGGCGAATCACCTGGGCATCCCGACGCTCTACTACTTCCCGCCGAGCAAGTTCGCGGCCGACCCGGCCGACGTGGCCGACGCGGCCCGCCATATCACCAGCGTGGCGGCCAACTTCTCGTTCACCTACAAGGTCTACAAGCAGGCGGGGGCCAACGTCGAGATGGTGGGCCACCCGCTGATCGACATCGCGCGGCCCACGATGAGCAAGGCGGAAGCCTGCCGGGAGTTCGGGCTCGACCCCGAGCGGCCGGTCATCGCCCTCTGCCCGGGCAGTCGGCGCAGTGAGCTCGAGCAGATCCTGCCGGTCATGCTCGAGGCGGGGCGCCTTCTGCGGGAGCGCGACCCGCGGTTCCAGTTCGTGGTGCCGGTGGCGGTCAGCAGTGGTCCCGAGGTGTTCGGGGTGTCGAAGGCAGGGTTGCGGCGGATGCTGGACGAGTCCGGCCTGCCGATCCGGCTGGTCGAGGGGAAGATCTACGATGTGATGAACATCAGCCGGATCCTGCTGATCAGTTCGGGCACCGCGACGCTCGAGGCGACCAACATCGGGACGCCCATGGTGATCACCTATCGCGTCTCGGTGTTCACCGAGATCGTAGCCCGGCTGTTCAACAAACTGCCCGAGTTCATCGGTCTGCCCAACATCATCCTGGGCCGGATGGCGGTGCCCGAGCTCATCCAATGGGATTTCACCCCCCGGAACCTGGCCGACACCGCCTGGGAGATCCTGCAGTCGCCCGAGAAATACGAGAAGCAGAAGCGCGACCTGGCCGAGGCGGTGACCCACCTGGGCCGGCCGGGCGCCCACGAGCGGGTGGCCCGCATGGCCATGCACCTGCTCGGGGAGTCCATCGACTGACCGTGACAGCGACGGACGAGGCCGGTGCCGGCCGCGCCCCCGGGGACGGGAAGCCGGCGGGCCGTTCCCCCCTGCCCGCACCGGCGCGGGGGCGGCTGTTCCAGGTGCTGGTGCGGGTTTCCCAGGTCTGCTGTGCCCTGCCCGAGGGGCTCGGGCGGACCCTGGCGGGGGCGGTCGGGCTGGCGGTGGCGCAGGCCTGGCGCTCGGAACGGGGGCGGCTGGCGGAAGCCATCGACCGGGTCTACCACCGCCTCGGGCGGCGGCCGCCGCATCCCGTTGGCTGGATCGTGGACCAGGTGTTCCTGCATTTCGCGCAGGTGACCGCCGAGCTGTTGCGGTTCCCCCGGATGGCCGCGGACGGGTTCCGCGACCGGGTGGAGTTCGTCGGGGTCGAGCACCTGCAGGCGGCCCTGGACCGGGGCCGGGGCGTGGTGCTGACCGTGCCGCACCTGGGCAACTGGGAACTGCTGGGGGCGGCGATTGCCCATGCCGGGTTCCCCCTGCATTCGTTCTACATGGCGCAGAAGGAGGACGGGCTGGGGCAGGCGCTCGACCATTTCCGCACCTTTTCGCGGATCGTCCTGCACGATCGCGACCGGGGCCTGGTCGGGGCGCTGAAGGCTCTGCGGAAGGGGGCCATTCTCGGGATGATCCCCGACCAGGACGGCGGCAACCACGGCATCTTTCTCGATTTTCTGGGGCACTGGGTGAGCCTGCCGGCCGGGCCCGCCAACTGGAGCCTGAAGACCGGGGCGGCGGTGGTGCCGCTCTACAGCCTGCGGTGCGGGCACAGCGGGCGGTACCGGGCCTGGTTCCTGCCCGCTTTGCCGGACGAGCCGGGCGACCGGCTGGCCGACCGGATCATCGGCCGCACCCGGCGCCTGGTGCGCTGGATGGAGGAGGTCATTCTGGCCAGTCCCCAGCAGTACCTGTGGTTCTACGACCGGTTCAAGCCGCGTCACCAGTATCATCTCGCCAGCCTGAAGCAGGCCGGGGTCCCGATGCGGCACGGCGGGGCCTGCCTCGGCCACCCGGGCGGGGAGGGAGTGCCATGAGCCCTTGCGGCGTGTCCGTCCGGTCTGGGGTGTCGGTGGGGGGTGTGGGCTGGAGTCCTGCCGTGCCGCGCGTGGGACGGGTGTATCGCGTCGCCCTCCGGGGCATCAAGAGGGGATGGCCCACCCCGAGCCGGTCGGACCCTGCCTTCGTCCTGGCCCCTGGCGCGGCGGGTGGGGGAAAGGGGGCGGTATGGCGCGGCTGACCTCCGGGCTGGCCTGGCTGGGGTATCAATGCCTGTTTGGCGACGTCTTCCTGGGCGGGGCCGGGCTGGTGCCCTGGCTGGCGGTGAAGGAACAGCGGGTTCGGGAGGGGTTCCCCCACTACCTGGGCGGGTTGCCGCGGCCGCCCGCCGGGCCGCTGGTCTGGGTCCACGGGGTGTCCCTGGGCGAGAGCCTGGTGGCCTGCGCCCTGATGGAGCGACTGCGGCAGGAGCGGCCGGGATGGCGGATCGGCTTCACCACGACGCATCCCGAGGTGCTGGCGCTGGTGCGGAAGAAACAGCTGGCCGACGCGGCGGGGTATTTTCCGCTCGACTTCGCCCCGTTCCTGTGGCGGGCGGTCTCCCGGTGGCGGCCGCGGCTGGTGGTGGTGACCGAGACCGATCTGTGGCCGGGGCTGGCGGGGGTTTGCCGGGCCCGCGGGGTTCCGCTGGTGCTGGTCAACGGCCGGATCAGCCGGAAGCACCAGGCGTTCTGGACCCGGGCCCGGGCGCTGGGTGACAGCCTGTGGGCCGGGTTCGGGGCGCTGGGGGTGCAGGGGGCGGTAGATCGCGACCGGCTGGTGGAGATGGGGGCGGACCCGCGGACCATTGCCGTGCTGGGCAACATCAAGGTCGACCTCGTGCCGCCGCGGCGGGAGGACTGCCTGGGCCCGGTGCGGGCCTGGCGCGGGGCGGATACCCTGGTGGTTTTCGGATCCCTGCACCCGGTCGAGTTCGAGGCCCTGGTGCCGGGCATCGTCCGTCTGGCCGGGCGGCCCGGGATGCGGGTCCTGGTGGCGCCG
>CAZKPI010000043.1:3837-15528 GCA_964554555.1 uncultured bacterium | reverse complement strand
CCTTCTCCATGTGGTGACCCTTCCGCCAGTCGAATTCCAGCCGGTAGCGCACCCACGGGCTCTGGTGCCAGGTCCAGTAGGGACTGATCTGGAATTCGTAGGGATCATGGCCGGGAGCGGCATGCAGGGCGCCGGCATACAGGACAGTCGGAGTGACGGCCGGGGCCCACGGTTTCTCGTCGGGCCGGTAGTAATCCAGGCGGAAGCCGGTCTCGAGCGTGCGGTTCAGTTTCCACTGGAAATTGGTGTACGCCCCCCAGGCGCGGGCGGTGTCGCGGTTGCCGGCCGCCGTCACCAGGTCACGCGCCAGGAAGTAGCCTTCGGTGCGCCACTGGAAGTTGCGGTAGCGCATCCGGTCGGTGGGTTCCCACAACCGGGTGAGATCAAACCCCAAAGCGAAGGTCGGGCAGGTCTCGTCGCGGATCGTGGCGGCGGGGGCCGCTCCAACCGTCCAGCGGTCGTTGAGACCGGCCAGGCCGCTCACCCCCCATTCGAAGTAGGTGCTGGCGTCGAGATCCCGGAACTGCTTGTAGCGAAGCAGAAGCATCGGCACCCCCCGCGAGTTCTGCGCGAACAGCGCGCCGTTGTTCGCGTGGGTGAGCTGGGCGGTCAGCTCGCGGCCGCTCCCCGCCGCGGCCGGCAACTGCCAGTCGAACGAGACGCCGATCTGGTTGAGCGGTCCGCCGAACAGGCGCCGCAGGGCCAGGGGGAAATCGACCTGGTCGAGGGCGTGCTGGTGCCACCGGGCCGCGGTGCCGAACGGCTGATGGAACTTGCCCAGCGTCAGGTTGAGGTCGGGCGAGAACCCCACCCGGGTGATGTAGGCCTCGCCCAGCTGGGTGCCGTTCTCCAGGATGGGGAACGACGACTTGAACCGCGTCTGCGGGTCGAGGTAGCACTCGGCGTGCACGCCCAGCGACCGGAAGGTGCCCCGGCCGTGTTCCCGCACGTTCGCCTGCGACCGGCCCTGGGCAATCACGTCGCCCGTCACGCTGATCTCGGGGTTGAGCGCCTGCAAGGCCAGTTCCCCGGCCTTGAAGGTCACCGACCGGGCATCCGGACCGGAAGCCACGCCCGTCGATCCGGCCCCGCCGGGGACGGCGGCCAGTTGCGCCAGGGCCCCCGCCGCCGCCCGCCGCAGGCGGGTCTTCTCGTCCTCGGGGCTGGCCACCGCTTGGGCCGCAGAGGCCTCCCCGGAGGCCGACGGCCCCGACAGCCGCGCCACCGTCGCCTCGAGCCGGGTGATTTTCGCTTCGTAGCGTTCCTGCATCGCGGTCATCTCGGCCCGCAACGCCTGCATCTCCGCCTGCAGGGCGGCCAGATCAGCGGCCCGGGGGTCGGCACCCCAGGCCACGCCCGCCATCCCGGGCATCAGCATCAGCAGGGCGGCCAAAACCCCCAGGGCCCGGCGCCCCGGGCGTACCCGCCCCGACGGGGTGACGGCACCCCGGCGGCCGGACCGGTCCTCGCCGGCCTCTTCCGCCGTCTTCCTCGTCCATGACACGGACATCCGGACCTTCACCAGAGACGAGGAATCTCGATGTAGAACCAAATCTGACATATCATTCTCCGCATTTCGCCTGACAAACATGGTTGGCCGTGGCCAACACGGGGACAGACATACCAGGAGCTTTCCGGCCGTCAGCGGGATGGGCACCGGCGACAGGACGCCCCTGAGCCGGGCAGGTCTGAACTGCCCATCAGGAGATTGCCGGGGACTTCCCGCGGACTGTCAGACGATCGGAGGAGGTCCGCGGGGCAGTCTGGCCCGTTCGACGCCCAAAGAGGCGGGAAGGACCGGTCCCGGCAGAGGTTCGCCGGCCACAACGGGCAGGGGGACCGTTCCGGCCGCGGCCGGGGACAGAGCGCTCCGCAGGGCATCCACAAAGGCACAGACAAAACACGCGGCATCGGGACAGGGTCGGATTTCCCCCCCCACCTGCCAGGTCCAAGACCCATGCCGGGCCGGGGCTTCCCCCCCCCGCTCCAGCCAGGCTTCATCCGCCGTCCCGGCAACATGGAGATGTTCCCCGGCGGGGCAGGCCCGCCACCAGGGGTTGCGATGGGCGGGGTCGGAAACCCCAGGCCGCACCTGGTGCCACAGGGCAGTGATGAGAAGGGCGACCTGGATCAGCAAGCACAACTGCCCGAGCCGCCGCCACCACTTCGATCGCCGCATCATCCGGCCTCACCGTACGGTGGGGTCCCGGGCACGGAATCGCCGCCGGGGAGAGCCCCTTCGGAGGGTTTCTTCCCTGTCGGAAAGCCGACGGGTTGGCGACCAGCGGGCCGGTCACCCGTTGCCCTCCCGGCCAGTCGAAAGACGGCGGCGCCGGTTCCCACATCCAGCCCGGCGGCAACGGAGGTGGGCGTCCTCCTCATATTCCCGGCATGTCCCTCAGCGTCAGCCCGCGGCTATTCCTGGGTGGTATGGGCCGCCGGACCGGCCGCCGCCGGCCGGTCCCGTTCCATGAGGCCGATGAGAGGTTCCACAGCGTGGACGAAGGCCTTGGCGGCCGGCCGTTCGGCGAACTTCTGCACATAGGGCACGCCCTGGTCGCCGGCGTTGACCAGCTCGGGATCGATGGGAATACGGCCAAGGTAGGGAACGCCCATATCGGCGGCCATGGCTTCCCCGCCGCCGGTGCGGAAGATGTCGGTGGTCTTCTGGCAATGCGGGCAGACGAACCCGGCCATGTTCTCGATCACCCCGAGAACGGGCAGGTCGAGCTTGTGGCAGAAGCTGATCGAGCGCCGCACGTCAGCCGTGGCCACCTGCTGGGGGGTGGTCACGATGATCGCCCCGTCCGCATCCCCAACCTTTTGCACGATGCTGAGCGGCTCATCACCCGTGCCCGGGGGGCAGTCGACAACCAGGGCGTCGAGCGGACCCCATGCCACGTCGGCCAACAACTGCTCGATGACGCCTGCCTTCATCGGGCCGCGCCAGATGACCGCCTCGTCCTCGCCCTGGAGCAGAAAGGCGATCGACATCACACTGACCTGCGCCGTCAGAGTGACCGGCTGGATCAGGCCCTCTCGGGTGGTGCGGGCCTGCGCCCGGGTGAGCCCCAACAGCGTGGGCACCGAGGGGCCATGCAGGTCGATGTCGAGGAGGCCGGCGCGGAATCCGTTCATGCCCAGGGTCAGCGCCAGGTTCGCGGCAACGGTGCTCTTCCCCACCCCGCCCTTCCCGGACAGGACGAAGAACTTGTGCTTGATCCGGCACAGATTGCCTTGCAGGCGTTGCCGGCGGGAATACTCCTCGTCCGACTCGCCGTGTTGACGGGTCTTCGCCGAGCAGGCGGCATCGGAACAGGTGTTGCAGGTGGTTTTCGCGGACATGGGTGTGACTCCTTTGCGGTGGGAAATTCCAACAAGAACCTGGCGGGAAAACGGGTGGGCCGGCCGGGGAGGGGTGATGTTCCCGTGGCGAAATCTCCCGTTCAACGGGGATGATGATGACCGGGGCCGTGATTGGACCCATGCCCGCCGCAGGTATGGTCGGGGCCGTGATCGCAGGTGTTCGCACCGCCCGTCAGGCGGCCGGCGAGGAACTCCTTGACCAGCTCGGCGGGGGGGAGGCTGGGCGCCCCCAGAACGACCCGCACCCCGGCCTGTTCCAGCATCTGCTGGGCGCGCACGCCCATGCCGCCCACGATGGCAACAGTGGCCTTGTTGCTGACAAGCCAGTTCGGCAGAACCCCGGGCTCGTGCGCCGGCGGGTTCTCCCGGCGCTCCTTCACCACCTTTTTGGTGGCATCATCGACCTCGACGAACGCGAATTCTTCACAGTGCCCGAAATGGGCAGACAGGACCTGACCGGCGAGAGGGATGGCAATGATCACAACAAGACTCCTTTCGATGTCAAACGTTCACGTTCAGACCGGCCTCGGCATCCCGGCCGGCCAGGTTCTGCTGGACGGCGTCGAGGGCCGAGAACAGGTCGCGATGAAGATCGTCATAGGCTTCGCACCCCACCGACAACCGGACCAGCCCGTCGGTGATCCCTGCGGCCAGGCGGGCCTCCCTGGCCACGGAAGCGTGCGTCATGCTGGCGGGGTGCTGGATCAGGGTTTCGATGCCGCCCAGCGACACGGCCAGGGTGGCCAGTTTCACGCTGTCCATCAGCATCCGGCCTGCCTCGACCCCGCCCTTCAGCTCGAACGAGATCATCGCCCCGGGGCCGGCCATCTGCTTCTTCGCCAGCTCATACTGGGGATGGGTGGCCAGGCCGGGATAGGTGACGGTCGCCACCATGGGGTGCCGGGTGAGCTCGCTGGCGAGGCGGGCGGCGTTGTTCTGCCCCGCGCGCACCCGCAAGGACAGGGTCTTGATGCCGCGCAGAACCAGCCAGGCCTGGTGGGGGTCGATCGTTCCCCCCATCTGGACGAGCACGTTCTTCAGCCGGGCGGCCAGGTTGCGGTCGCGGGTGATCAGGATGCCGGCCACCACGTCGCTGTGGCCGTTCAGGAACTTGGTCATGCTGTGCAGAACGACGTCGGCCCCCAGGTCGAGCGGACGCTGCAGCATCGGACTGCAGAAGGTGTTGTCGACCACCACCACCGCCCCCACGGCGTGGGCCAGCCGCGAGGCCTCGGCGACATCGGTGATCGAGAGGGTCGGGTTGGCAGGGGTCTCCAGATACACCAGCCGCGTGTTCGGCTTGAGCGCGCCTTTCAAGTGGTCGAGGGACGAGGTATCGACGAAATCGGCGGCCACGCCAAACCGGGAGAACTCCCGTTCGAGAAGGGTCCGCGAGGGCCCGTAGACGGAAGCGGTGGAGACCGCATGGGCCCCCTGCCCCAGCAGGGCCATATAGGCCGTGCTGACCGCGGCCATTCCCGAAGCCGTCGCCAGGCCGATTCCACCCCCCTCCAATTCGGCCACGCAAGCTTCCAGGGCCGCGGTGGTCGGGTTGCCCAGTCGGGTGTATTTGTATCCCTCCTGCCGCCCGGAGAACCGGGCCGCCCCCTCCTCGGCGTTGGCGAAGGCGAACGTCGAGGACTGGTAGATCGGGACGCTGACCCCGCCGAACAGGCGGTCGGGGTGCTGGCCGGCATGGATGCAGGCAGTGTCGAATGGCAGAGGACGATCGGTGGTCATTCCTTGCTCCTTGGGAAAACGGTCTTGTTCCAGAGTTTGCTCCCCGTCTGAGGGGATTCCCGCCAGTGGAAAGGGCGACAGGACAGGATCATCAAAGCCGGACGCTTCCTCGCCAGCAGATCCGGCCCGCCCGCCTGCCGACGGACCCAGCGGCGGCGGCGACGGCGGTCCCCCGTTCGGACTGGCGGGGTGAGACATCTCGTCCGCGGGGCGGCACCAGGGGATAGCAGGCATCACGCCCCAGGATATGAGCATATGCTCGAAAAGTCAAGCCCGGGCTACCATTGCTCCCCGCGCCGGAAGCGCTCGATCAGCTTCCCGTCCATCTCCCGGTCGAGCTCTGAGCGGTCCGGCATCCCGCGCACCTGCTCCAGCCAGGAGATGGCCTCGTCGCGACGCCCGAGGGCGACCAGGGTGATGGCCCGGAGCCGAAAGGCGTAGCCGGGGCAGTCGGCCAGCCGGCAGGCCTGGGTAAAGGCTTCCAGCGCCCCCGGCAGATCGCGATCCGGGCCGTGGCGGCCAAGATGGTTGAAGCACTGCACCCCGATCTGGACCGGCAGTTCACTTCGCCAGGGATTGTTGCGGGCCCCCGCCCGGAGGGTCGCCAGGGACCGCGCGAACTCCTTGTTCATGTCCTGGACATAGGCCAACAGCAGGTAGGCTTCCACAAAATGCGGGTCGATGGCAGGAATCAGCTCCAGAGCGAACTCCACCCGGTGCCACAAGCCCCGGTGGGAATCGGCGTCCATCTGGATCCAGAGCAGGTTGGCCGCCAGCTCGCGCATGCCGAGGTGCTCCAGGATCAGAATCAGGCCGTTGGAGATGCCCGGCCCGCCTTCCTCATCCCCGGCGCCGGGGGAAGCGTGATCATGCCCGCACCCCGGCCCGTGGACGTGGACATGAGGCACCTCACCGGGAAGCAGTCCGTTCAGGGTGGAGCCCGGCGCCTGGACGTGCTCGTGGCCATGCTCGTGGCCATGGTCGTGGTCATGGTCGTGGTCATGGTCGTGGTCATGGTCGTGGTCATGGTCGTGGCCAGGCGCCTCTCCGGCCGGCTCCTGTCCGGTGAGGAGGGCGGGCTCAGAAGCCGCCTGGCCGCGGTCAGGCAGACCAGGGCCGGGCTGGCCGGGCACGGGTTCCGGCGGCCGGGGGTGGTCGGGCCCGTGCGCATGGCCGGGCTCATGATCGTGATCAGGCACCAGGCCGTGATCGTGGCCCGACCCATGGCCCGGCCCGGGCGAAGGCTCCGGTTCCCTCCCCTGGGCGTGACCGGCTGGCGTCCGCCCTTCGTCCGGATCCCCACGGGCCAGGACTTGCAGGCTGGACCGGCTGGTCACCCCGGCGTTTTCCTGGCGCCAGGCCTCGCGCAGGCCGCGCGTGACCAGCGCCAGCGCCGCGAGCAGGATCAACAACAGGATTCCCTGCGTCCGCCCGCGGTTCACAGATCCTGCCTTTCCATGATCCAGATCCCGGCCGCCACCACGCCCAGGACGTACACGGCCCCGTAGGCCGCGGCCCAGGCAACCAGACCGGTCGAAATGGTCAGTTCCTTGATGATGCGGGCCTTGATGTTGAAATACGCGAAGTTGGGAATCACCAGGTAGGCGGCCGACACCAGCGCATTCAGGGCCGGCCAGCCGGCCTCCGCCGCGAGATGCCGGACATACTCGGCCAGGTTGCCCATGATGACCAGGAAAATCGTAAAGGAGAAGCACAACACGGTGGAGTCAGCCAGGGAGAACAACAGGACCAGGGCCCCGATGATCGAGAACTCCATGGTCATGAACAGGATGATCCAGAAGAAGGTGTGCCAGACCGCCCCGAACTTGAGCCAGAGGAGCCCGGCGAAGATCGCGATCATCAGCGCCACGTTGACCACCACCGCGGCCAGCGTCCCCAGCAGTTTTCCCACGTAGAACTCCCACCGGGCGATCGGCAGAGTGAGCACGGCGTAGGCGGTGCGCCGGTTCAGATCCTCGCGCAGGGTGGAAACCCCGATGAACAGGGTCAGCAGAAGGCCGAACAGCGAGATCACCGAAATACCGACGTCCTGGATCATACGGTATTCGAGCATGGGCGAGGTTTCGAAATGGCCGAACAGATTGAACAGGCCGAGAGCCATCAGCACGAAGATCAGGTGGACCGACAGCATCTTGTGCCGGGCCACGTCCACCAGCGCATCCCAGGCGATCAACAGAATCCGCCGGATCATCCCTCCACCTCCTGCGCCGAACCGACCACCCTGGTGAACACCGCCTCCAGGGAATACCGCTCCGCCCGGACCTCGACGATCCCCGCGCCGGCCTGCACGAGAGCGGCCACGCAGGGCCCCACCGCGGCCGGGTCGGAAACCATCCAGGAACCCAGGCCCCCCTGACCGCCCCCCCCCGAAGAGGGGGCTTCCCCCCGGCCATCCACGGCACCGGAAGAAGGGGAGGCCAGGGAAATGGCCGCCGGCTGAACCTCCACGCCCGGCCGCGGCGGCTGGGGAAGGCGGGCGGGGTCTGGCGGCGCCTGGAACCGGATGCGGGTCCGCCCCGATTCGAGCAATTCGGCCAGCCGGCCCTGCCGCACCAGTTTCCCCCGGTGCAGGAACCCGACCGTGTCGCAGACGTCGGCCAGCATGCCCACCGCATGACTGCTCAACAGGATGCTGATCCCGTCACGGCGCAGCTGCTGCAGAACCTCTTTCAGCAGATGCTGACCCAGCGGATCGAGGCCGCTGACCGGCTCGTCAAGCAGGATCAGGCGGGCGTCGCCCATCAGGACTCTGGCCAGATCCACCCTCTGCCGCATGCCCTTGGAGCAATGCCCGAGCAGGCGGCCGCCCATTCCCTCCATTCCAAGGCGGCGCAAGGCTTCGTCAACCGCTTCGGCCGTCCGGGGCAGACCCCGCAGTCGGGCGTGGTACCGCAGATATTCCCCCACCGTCAGATAATCGGGGTGGTTGACCACCTCGGGCAGATATCCCACCCCCTCGCGCGAGTCCCGGCCCGGCACCTCCCGGCCGAACAGCCAGGCCCGGCCTGCCGTGGCCCGCACCAGCCCCAGCAGTAACTTGAAGGTGGTGGTCTTGCCGGCCCCATTCGGGCCCAGCAGGCCGAAAACCTCGCCGCGCCGGACGGTCAGATCAAGACCGTCCAGCAGGGTTTGGGGTTTCCACCACCCGACGCGCTTGGTCAGGCCTTCCGCACAGATGGCGGTGTCTTCACTGGAACCACCGGTCATACCCACCTCCCAGATGGTGGCCTTTCCCGGTCTCGCCAGAGGAAAGGCGAATGGTCATGGCTGGCCGGCCTCCACAGTGGATGGCCCGACCGGATCGCCCGGCCGCGGTGGATCGCCCGGGGCGGGCCCTGCCGGCATCTCCGGTTCGGGGGGATCCAGGCGGGATTCCCTCAGCAGGAGCATCGCCCCGGCGGCGGCGGCCAGGAAGGTGAAACTGAACCCGACGGCCGCCGCGTCGAACGGCACCAGCCAGACGGTCGTGACGAACTCGAGCAAGATCAGCAGGACCAGGAAGGCAACCACATGTTCCCGCTTCTGCCAACTGCAGAACAGCGCCCCCAGCGGCGCCCCAAAGGCGACGATGGGGACGCCGGCCAGCCACATCGGCCAGACAGCCGGGGCCAGACGCCCGCTCAGGGCCAGGAAGCCGAACCCGATCAGAGACACGGCGGCCATCAAAAAGACCGTGGTGCGGGTGCCCACTTTCTCGTCGATGTCGTAGCGCAGGCACAGCAGGATGAACAGGACGACGTCCGCCCCACTGCCGACGACGGCCGCCACCGTCCCGCCGATCACCCCCGCCAGCACGAATTCGAGCCGCCGGCTCCAGGAGCCGCATGGCACCCAGGTCCGCAGGATGCGCGTCCGGCGGTTCATCCAGACGAGAAAGCCCCCGAAAGCGAGGGTGAACATCGTGAAGAAGATCTTCGGATACGGCGGCACCACCAGCGGGGCGACCCAGACCAGGCCGGCGATGACCGCCGGCGCGGCCCCGGCCAGGGTCCACCAGAAAACCGGCTCCAGGAAGCGATAGCCACTGCGGGCGATCAGCAGGGCCCCGCAGGTCATGCCGACCGACTGGATGGCGAGGGCAAAGTCGCGGGCGGTGCCGGAAGGGATGTGCAGGACCTTGGTGAAGACGGGGAAGGCGACCGCCCCTCCCCCTTCCGCCGTCGCCCCGGCCACGAACGACCCGAAAGCCATGGTCGCCGAGACCGGCCAGAATTCCTGCAGGAAGGCAAATCCCGGCCCCTTGGCGAGATACAGAACCCAGACGATCAGGACGGCCGCAGAAACAAGGAACCGGCCGGCAGGCGGCGGGCCATCTTCCCGTGCCGCCGTGACGGGCGCCGCCCAACACCCGTCGGGTGCTCCGCCACACGGCCCCCCCGCCGGAGGCGGGCCGCCCCCTGCAGTCGCCGCCGATGACGGCGCGGCCCCCCCGGCTGGCACATCAGCGGGAGGCGGCCCCCGATGCGGTCGGGTCATGGCTTCCGCTCGAACCGGTCGTCGGCCAGGACGCACTCGTCCCGGCGCAGGCGGTTCTCGTACCAGCCGATGCGGGTCGGCTCGAAATGGTCGAAGTCGGGCACGTAGGGCTTGATATCCAGCAGGGGGGTCCCATCGAGCATGTCGGCCCCTTCGAAAACCAGGCGGGTGCCCTCGACCCCCAGGAGGCGGACGATCGACAGCCCGATGGGGTTGGGCCGTTTCGGGGAACGGGTGGCGAAAACCCCGTGCTCCCTGCCGTCAAGAAAGGGGGTGACCTTCAGGGCTCCTTTGTCCATGCGGTCGAGAACGTACAGGAGGTAGACGTGGGAAAACCCCTCCAGGTCGGTCAGTCCTTCCGCATACGCGGGCAGGATGTCGATGTGCCCGCGCTCCCGGGTGGCACGAGCCTGGATCGGCGTTCCCGCCGCCCGCACGAACGGAGTATGGATGAACCCGATGGGCTGGAAGGCGAAGATCGGCTCAGCCATGGAAGGACATCTCCTCCATCCCGGCCGCCACGGCT
Organism: uncultured bacterium; assembly: GCA_964554555.1. Lineage (GTDB taxonomy): Bacteria > Muiribacteriota > Ozemobacteria > Ozemobacterales > Ozemobacteraceae > Ozemobacter. Next base: position 5,399 of record CAZKPI010000043.1, on the reverse strand, counting down.
CCGAGGGCGGCGTTGACCGCCGAGGTGTCGCCATACACGGCGATGACCGAAATGTGCGAGGGGCAGACCCCCTTGATCTCGGCCACCCGGACGGCCGCCGCTTTCTCGGCCAGGTCCGCGGCGGCGAAGACGGCGGCCGCCGGCCCCTGGATCAACCCAACGGCATCCGGCACGGGGAATTCGTCGGGGAAGGCGGACAGCCGCACCCGGCGATGATCGAGGATGGCCCAGAAACCTGGGGAGGGGCGCTTCACCAGCAACAGCCTGAGGCCGCCAGGGGTCGGATTCATGGCGCCTCCCGCTGGGCGGTACCCCGGCCGCCCGAGCCCCGGCCCCGACCCGCTGTCGTCGGCGACCGTCGGCCGGGCCGCGTCCCTCCGGCCCGCCTCACCCGCCCGGGGGCAGGCCGGAAGGTCGGGGACGGCCCATCCCCCGCTCCGGCGTCGATCGCCTGCACGAAACGGGCCAGGGATTCCTGCAGAGCGGCCAGCACGGCGCGCCACTCCCGCAGGTGGCGGCGCCCCTTGGCGGTCAGGGAGTAGGCCCGGCGGGCAGGGCCCCGGCCGGTCTGCCACGCCGAAGTGACGTGCCCGTTCTTCTCGAGGATGCGCAGGGTGCGGTAGAGAGCGGGCCCGTCAATCGGCGCCCCGGTCAGTTCATGGCCCTGCAGGCCGGTCAGCAGTTCGTAGCCATGGGCGGCCCCCCCCTCGCGCAGGGTGAACAACAGGAGAGGTTCCACGAACCGGTTGAGACTCCTCATGGCGCAGGAACAGGAAGTCGTGGCCTTTTTGGACGTCAACAACGGGCGCGATTTTGATTCTTTCATATAGGTGTTTCCAACACTTACATATCAGAATCAACCATGGAAGTCAACCCCGGACGGCTTCGGGGTGGGGGGGAGCGGGGCGCGGCCCGCTCAGTAGGAGGTGAGCCGGGGCACGGTCCGGTCCAGTTCCTGCATCTGTTCGCGTCCCCGGGCCAGTTCCTCTTCGGAATACTCCTTTTCCATGAACACCAGCATGTCGATGATATCGCGCTTGTCGTTCTCGTTCAGCGTGCGCACCAGGGCCAGTTTCATCCAGGCGTAGGCCGAGGCGTGGTCCAGTTCGACCTGGTCGGCAAACCCCTTGGTGTGCATCCGGGCCAGTTCCACCATGGCGTAGGGCAGGCCGGCCCCCGCCGCCCGCCGGATGAACCCCGCCCCCGTCGCCCGGTCGGCGTCCGACCGGGCCCCGTCGATCAGGATGTAGGCAACGTTCAGCATCAGCATGGGGTCCTCGCCCTTCTCGGCCTCGGCGACCATCCGGGCCAGGATGACCCCGGGGTCGAAGGCCGGCGCGGCGGCAGTCGCGGCAACGGGAGGCGGGGAAACGATCCCGTCCTGGCCGGCCCAGACGGGGCCAGCAGGTTCGCGCCCCGCCGCAAGGGCCAGGAGCACTCCCAATACCAAGTGCCGCACCCTCGGTACGATTTGGAAAAGGTATTTTGCCTTGCCACGTACCATCCGTTCTGGCGCGCTCCGCCCTTTCCGGCTCCGCCCCTGCTGGAAACCGCCGCGCTCC
>CAZKPI010000043.1:0-3823 GCA_964554555.1 uncultured bacterium | reverse complement strand
AGACAGCCGCCCAGGGCCCGGCCGCCCTTCCCCCTTCGGCGAAATCGCGTGACCTCTCCCCCCGTCAGCCGCGCCCTTGGGGGCAGGCCGGGGCGCGGTTGGCCGGCCGCGGGGGGCGGCGGCAGGGCCGGGCCCCGGTCCGTTCTGCGGTCACCGGCGTTCATCGGCGACGGCCTCGGCCTTTCCGGTTTTTCCTCCCATGTCCGGGCAGGCCCCGCCTACTCGGCGAGGCGCATCTTCAGCTGGTCGACCCGCTGTTTGACCTTGCCCAGGTCGAGGTCGGCGAACTTCCCGGGCAGGAACCGCTTGTCGGTGCACTCCAGCACGGCGACGAGATCCATGTATTCGAGACGTTCGGCGTGGGCCATCGGCCGATAGCAGGCCATGGCCTCCTTCAGGAAGTGGGCGATGGGCTTCTTGTCGGGACCCTCGTCCTGCACCTCGTAGAGGCGGGAGGCCATGATCAGGATGCCCTCCATCTCGTTGCCGCCGATGTCGAGTTCGGCCGGGAAGTCGGGCACCTCCTCGGGCTTCACGTCGATCTTGTTCTTCTTCGCCAGCGACAGGAACAGCTCCTTCTTGTCCTCGGGGGTCTGCGGCGAGAACAGCGGCATGTGGACGTCGAGGCGGCCGACGCGCTTGAGGTCGACCTCCAGCAGGTCGGGGCGCGAGGTGGCGAAGATCCAGAAGATGCGGCCGCGGTTGCGGGTGTCGGCCATCTCGCGCGCCAGCATGGCGTAAATGCGCCCGGACAGCCCGGCGTCGTTGCCGCCGGAGTCGCGCTTCCCGGCCACCTGGTCGGCCTCGTCGACGAAGACGATGACCTGGCCCATGGCGTGCAGGATCTTGAAGATGCTCTCGAGGTTGCCCTCGGTGGCGCCGACCCACTTGTCGCGGAAGTTCTTCAGCTCGACGCAGGCCACCCCCGCCTCGCCGGCAAAGCACTCGACAAGGTAGGTCTTGCCGGTGCCGATGCGGCCGGTGATCAGGTAGCCCATCGGCAGGGCTTTCGACTTCCCCTTCTTCATCAGCAGGGCGTCCTGGCGCATCCAGTTCTTCGCCTCGCGATGGCCGGCCACCGCGTCGAGCGTGCGGGTCGACTCGACGAACTCGATGCGGCCTCCCGCCGACTTCTCGATCATCTCCTTCTTCACCGACCGCAGGTATTCCATGGTGATGCGGCGGTTGTTCTTCACGGCGCGGTTGATCAGGTTCTGGATGTCGATGCGGGCGAGCCCCTCGAGCTTCTGGCTGAGGGTGGGCCGGTCGACGTCGCAGACGGTGGTGAAGTCGGCGATCGACAGGGTCGCCGCCTCGATGAACTCCCGCACCTCCTCGGCGTCGGGCAGGTCGATGCGCAGTTTGGCCGAGCGCGGGTTCTCGACGACGTCCTTGTTCAGGTCGGCGATGTTCTCGGCGATCAGGCAGGTGGCGATGAACGCGCTGTTGATACTGGGATCGGAGGCCCAGTCGGAGACCCGGATCAGCGTCTCGACCGTCTCGGGGTTGATGTAGGCCGGATCGGTGCGCGGCAGGAGGTACTGCGCGTAGTCGAGGATCACCGCCACCTTGACCGGGTCGGCGATCCGCTTGCCGTCGGGACCGGGCTTGGTGCGGAACAGGCCGTTGCGGATGAACCGGTCGATCAGGGCCAGGGCCCGCTTCGGCTCTTTGGGCAGAAGGTTGCCCATCTCCAGGGCGCGGCCCGGATCCTTGTCGGGAACCGCGGTGATGCCCGAGAAACCGGTGCGGTGGAACTCGTCGAACACCTTCAGAAAGCCCTGGAACAGCTCGCCGCCCTTCAGGGCGCGGATGCCGTTGCCGCGGTCGTAGGCCAGCACCACTTCGAACGGCTCGAACATGACCTTGGCGAGGAAGTCGCGCAGGGCAAACAACTGCAGGGGCGCGGTGGGCGACGGCCGCCAGGACACCCAGTCCTCGATGTTGCCGTACAGGATGAACTGACTGACACTGCCGCTCTTGAAGATCTCGGCCATCTCACGGGCCCACTTGGGTGATTCGGACATCCGTCCCTCCGGTTACTGCCGTTCGAGGTTGCCCGGCGGGATGGGCAGGGGGCCCTCCTCCACGGCCGGGTCGCTGATCCTGGAGAAGAACTCGGAATGGGTATCCATCCATTGCTCGGTCTCGCCAAGAGTGGCGTTGATGCGGTCGATGCCGGCCGTGATGGCGTCCGGGCTCCGGTCGAGGGCAATCTCCTCGCGGATCAGCTGGACCTGGTTCTCGATGCGGTTCAGTTCCATCTCGACCAGCTTCAGGTTCTCCTGGGCCCGCCGGATGTTGTCGAGCCGCCGCTGTTGGATCTCGATCGTGCCGCGCAGGGACTTGCCCAGCGCCTCGCTCAGGTCGGGGGTGTCGAGCTGGCGGGTGAGGTCCTTGATCTCGGTCTTCAGCTTGTCGACGTCGGTGCGCTCGAGGCTCTGGCAGATGAGCCGCCTCGTCACCAGCAGTTTGAGGAAGAAGGTGGGAAGCTGGGCCAGGGTCTGCTGTTTGGTCTCCTTAACAAAGGTAACCGTCCCCTCGGTGCTCATGTCCATCAGGCGGTTGATCTCGGACAGGTTGAGGTTCAGGGTCTCGAGGCGCTTGGTCGACTCGCGGTCGAGGGCGGCCATCATGGCCTGCAGACGCTCGTTCTTGCTGGCGGCGACCACGTTCATGCGGTTGGCCGCCACGTATTTCTGGAAGCGGGGGTCGGTCGAGGTCATCCACAGAAAGGTCACCTCGAGGGCGGCGCCGATGAACCAGAACCCCGGGTTGGCCAGGCCGAGAATGGCCACCCCCGCCAGGGCCATCTTGTTGATCGGCATCTTGCCCAGGCCCGGGATGTCCCAGCGGACGTCGAAGGCGGCCCACAGGTAATCCATGAATCCGAGCGGCGGCGGCGCCATGTCAGAATTTCCCTTCTTCGATCTTGAGGAAGTCTTCGGTCACGCTCTTCAGGAACTCCTTGAACTTCGGGGATTCCTGGACCTGGAGCGGGCTCAGGCCCGGCTCCTTGCCAATGTCCTCCGGTCTGACCCAGGTCTGCTTGACCAGCCGGCCGGGGGCGGGGGCAAAAATGAAGATCCGATCGCCAAGGTAGCAGGCCTCGGCCACCGAGTGCGTGACGATGAAGACGGTCGCCTCGACTTCGTGCCACAGATCGGTGATCAGCTGCTGCATGTCGATCCGGGTCGGTTCATCGAGGGCCGAGAACGGCTCGTCCATCAGGATGATGCGGGGCTTGAGCACCAGCGTGCGGGCGATGGCCACGCGCTGCTGCTGTCCGCCCGACAGCTGGTACGGATATTTGTGCTCGTGGCCGCTCAGGCCCACCTTTTTGATGATGTCCATGGCGCGCATTTTCATGGTGGCCGCATCGCCGTATCCGGGGGCGTTGATCTGCAGGCCGAACATCACGTTCTCGAGAACCGTCTGGTGCGGGAACGAACTGTATTTCTGGAAGATCATGCCGCGGTCGCGGCCCGGCCCGGTGACCGGCACGTTGCGCACCAGCACCTCGCCCGTGGTGGGCGGCCAGACCTCGGGGAAGCCCTGGATCAGGTTCAGCACCGTCGACTTGCCGCAGCCTGAGGGGCCGATCAGCGCGATGAACTCGCCGATGTCGGGCAGGTCCTCGATCGAGAAGTTGATGTTCTCGAGGGCCTTGAACTCGAGCGGGGTGCCGGGGTTGAACACCTTGCTGACGTTCTTGAAGGTCACCACCGGCGGGCGCGGGTTGAGGGAAGCGGCGGGCGGAGCGTGGGGGCCGCCCGGGGTCACGGCGGGGGCAGGCCCGGTTCCCTGGACCGCCGCCGCCCGA
>CAZKPI010000042.1:0-15574 GCA_964554555.1 uncultured bacterium | reverse complement strand
AATCCATCCATCCTGACTCTCCTCAAGGCCCTTCCCGAGCGGCCCTGGTCCTATAACCCCATGCTCGACCGCTACGTGGTTCGCTACGATGCCGAAACCACCATCGTGCTGACCATCCGCCCCTCGCTCCAGGCCCAGGTGGAAAAACTCTTCGCCGCCAACTCCTGCAAACTGGGGGCGGCCATCGTCCAGGATCCCACCACGGGAGCCGTGCTGGCCATGACCTCCTTCGACGGCTGGCGCGCCCTGTCGCCTTCCTCCCCCGAGTTCCGCACGAACAACTGGGCTCTCCAGCCGACCTTCCCCATCGCCTCGATCTTCAAGATCATCACCGCGGCCGCCGGCCTCGACAAGCGCAAGGTCACCCCGGCCAGCTCGATCAAGCTCGGCCGCAAGTGGCGCATGACCCTCTGGGAAGCCTTCGCCAAGTCGCACAACGGGGTCTTCGGCATCGTCGGCCGGTCGGTCGGCCGCCAGGTTCTGCAAGCCTACGCGAACGCTTTCGGCTTCAACAAACCCTTCTACTTCGACCTTCCCGTCGGGATCTCCCAGGCCGAACTGCCCGCCAGTTCGGTCAAACTCGGGGAAGCCGCGGCCGGCCTCAACCGGAACTTCGAGATCAGCCCCATCCATGTGGCCTCGATCATCTCCGCGGTCCTCAACCGCGGCCGCCAGATGAAGCCCTACCTGGTCGACTACGTCCTGCGCGGCAACCGGGTCATCTTCCGCCGCAAGCCTTTCCCCATCGCCCAGCCAATGTCCGCCGGGACAGCCCTGCAGATCTACGAGATGATGAAGACGACCACCACCCACGGCACCGGCAGGCGCGGCTTCAGCAAATTCCCCGACTGCCCCGACCTCGCCCAGCTGTGCGGCGGCAAGACCGGCACCCTGACAGGGGCCAACCCGCACCTGCTGTTCACCTGGTTCGGGGGGTTCACCCGCACCGCCGGCCGCGACCTCAGCATCGTCTTCCTGGTCGGCCAGCCCGGCATGTCCCAGATGCGGGCCTCCACTCTGGCCGGCCGCCTCGCCCACGAACTGTATGCCGGCCGGGCCGCCGCCTCCCCCCGCCTGGCCACCCGCTGAGAGACCCCGCCAGAACGCCCCGCTCCCCCCGAACGGCAGGACGCCCCCCGGTTCCCGACCGGGGGGCGTCTGTCAGCGCCGGTTACTTCTTGGCTTCGGCGGGAGGAGGTTCGCCCGGCGCGGGGGCGGGCGCAGGCGGGGGTACCTCGAACCGGCCGGTCACCTTGAACTCGGCCGTCTCCTCGCCATTGATCTTCCCCTTGCTGGCGGTAATGATGTCGCCCTGCTTGAAGATTTCGCCCTTCAGGATCATCTCGGCCAGGGAATTCTCGATGTGCCGGTGGATGGTGCGCCGGAGGGGACGGGCGCCGTATTTCAGGTCGGTGCCCTGATCGACGAGGAAGGACTTCAGCTCGGGCGTGAACTCGATGCGCATGCTCAGGTTCTTCACCCGCTCGGCCACCTCATTGAGCAGGATCTCGAGGATCTTCAGGTTGTCTTCCTTGGTCAGGGCCCGGAACACGATGATGTCGTCGATGCGGTTGAGAAACTCGGGAGGAAACTTCTTCTCGAGGCTCTTGCGGGTGATCTTGGCCTTTTCGGCGTGCGACAGTTCGTCGATCTTGCCGACGACCTCCTTGTCGGCCGGTTTGTCGGACACGCGAAACCCGGGCTTGCTCTCCTCGGCCGTGATGTCGGACACCCCGATGTTGGTGGTCATGATGATGACCGCTTCGCGGAAAGAGACCGTCTCGCCCTTGCTGTCGGTCAGGATGCCCTCATCGAGCAGTTGCAGGAGCAGGTTGTGCACCTTCTCGTGCGCCTTCTCGACCTCGTCGAAGACGACCACGCCGTTGGGCTTGCTCTTCACCGCCTCGGTCAGGTACCCGCCTTCGTTGTGCCCGATGTAGCCCGGAGGGGCACCGATGAGTTTGGCATACTCGTGGCTCATCGCGTATTCGGAGCAGTCGATGCGCACCAGATCGGTCTCATTGCCGGTCAAAAACTCGCACAGAGCCTTGGCCAGCTCGGTCTTACCGACGCCGGTCTGACCAACGAAGATGAAACTGCCCACCGGACGGCGGGGGTTCTTCAGGCCGACCTTGGCCTTGCGGATGGCCTGGGAAACGGCCGTCACCGCTTCATCCTGGCCGATGATCCGCTTCTTGATGTGGTTCTCGATCTCCATGAACCTCTGCTGTTTGGCCTTCTGCTCGCTGGAGGCGTCGGGACCAAGCATGGGGATCGAGCCCTGCATCTGGGTTTCATCGACCTGGATGGTGACCTCCTTGATGTCGAGGGTGGGGTTGACCTTGACGCAGAGGTTGTAGAGTTCCTGTTCGATGATCTCGCCGAGGAGGGGATACTCGTTGTTGCCGAACACCAGGGGGGCGATCTCGTCGAGGTAGTTGACCACGGACGCGTTGATGATCAGCCTCTTGTAGGATTTCTTGTCGGTGATCTTGATGTTCTTGAACAGCTGCTGCTTCTGCTCCGGAGTGAACGCCCGGATGGCGACAAACCGGTCGAGGGATTCACAGAATTTCATCTTGATTCCCGGCGTAGATTCCATGAGAGGCCCTCCTGGGGGGGTACGTTTTTCTCGTTGACAAGGCACTTCCGGCTAGGGTAGAAAAATTGTATCACCATCCTTTCCCCAAGGCAACCATTCAGATCAGAGGGGTCATGAGTTCCAGGGAAGCCGAAGAACATTTCGACCGCGGGCTCCATTATTTCCGCGGGGGATTCTTCCCCGCCGCCCTTCAGGAATTCGGCATCGTCAAGAACCTCGACCCCGCCTACCCCAATATCTCCTTCATCCTCGAAGCCGCCCGGAAGCGGGCCGAGGAGGTGGCCGGCAAGCTCGACGCGTTCATCGAGGAGGAGTTCGACCGCCAGATCGTCGAGCTCTCCGAACAGCTGGTCTACGAGGGTTCCCGCAGTTTCGCCCAGGAGATCGAGCAGTTGCTCCGCAAGGGCCTGCCCGAGGCGGCGCTCGAGAAACTGCGCCAGGCCGACAGCATCGTGCCCGAGTCCAAACCCCTTCTGCTGGTGATGGCCAGCATCCAGCGGCGGCTGGGGCGGTTCAGCGAGGCCGAGAACACTCTCCTGCGGGCCCGCACCCTGTTCCCGAAAGACCCGGAGGTCCTCAACAACCTCGGCAACGTCTACCTCTCCCGCAACCTCTTCCGCATCGCCGAGGAACAATTCCAGGAAGCCCGCAAACTGGCCCCCGACGATGTACGGATCCTCAACAACCTCGGGACCCTGAAGATGCAGTGCTACCGGCTCGACGATGCCCGGGAATGCTTCGAGGAGGCCCTCGCCCGCAACCCGACATCGCGGGTGGTCAGCCGCAACCTCGACAACGTCCAGCGGCGCATCCGCACCCTCGACGAGGAGATCAGCCGCCTGCGCCAGGAGTTCTACGCCCATCCCACCTATCTCGACATCGGCCTGGCTCTCGGCAAGGCCCTGCTGTTCCGGGGGTTCATCCATGAGGCGCGCAGTATGCTGAACGAGGTGGTGGCCAAGAACCCGGCCCTGATCGCCGCCCATTTCTACCTGGGCACCATCTTTGAATTGGAAGGTTCGTTCGGCAAGGCCATCGAGCACTTCCGCGAGATGGTCGTCCGCAAGAAACAGCAGAACACTCCGATCTTCAAAGCCTTCGAATCTCTCCTGCAGGAGGACTACCAGGAGGAAGCCCTGTTCGAGCTGAAGAAGCTCGCCGTGCTCGACCTCGACCTGGCCGCCAGCCACATCCATCTGGGCATTCGCTACTTCGAGGACGCCCTCTGGGACGAAGCCCTCCGCCACTTCGAGGAAGCCGCCTCCCTCAACCAGTCCTACCCCGACGCCCCCTACTGGATAGCCATGTGCCTCCTGCAGAAGGGCAAGAAGGCGGCGGCCGAAAAGCACCTGCTCCAGGCCATCGGGCTGAACCCGCGGTACGCCGACGCCCATTTTCAACTGGGAATGCTGTATCATCGGAAGTCGGTGAAAAAGGCCGCCCAGCACCTCCAGCAGGCCCTCGACCTCGGCCTGCGGCCTTCGTTCGCCGCCCTCGCCCGCAAACACCTCCCTGCCAAGGATTCCCGGAAATGACCCTTCCCCTGGCCTCCTTCCCCGCGCCCGAGACCATGACCCATGGATGAAGCCGCCTTCGACGCCAATTTCCCGGCGTTCCCCTGCAAACCCGACGACCTCCAGAAGCTCGGCGTCGTCCTGCGCAGCAAGAAGGTCATGACCAAGGAGGAATGGGACGCCCTCCGCAAGGAGAAGCCCGAGCCGAAAGACACCCTCATGGCCATCGCCTCGCGGCCCGGCATGACCCTCAAGGCCCTCGCCGACTTCGAGGCCACCCTGCTCAACGTCCCCTTCATCGACCTCGACGAAACGCAGATCCCCAGCGAGGTCACCAAACTGCTGAAGGTGGAGGTGATGGTCGAGCACAAGCTCATCCCCGTCAAGCTGAACGGCCAGGAACTGCTGGTCGGCATGCTGGCCCCGGCCAACGGCGACCTGCTGACCTCCCTGGCCACCGGTCCCCTGGCCATGCGGCCCGGCAAGGTCCTGTTCGAGGCCTGGGAAAAAAAGATCAAGCGCCTGACCGAGACCAAGAAGCCGGCGGCCGCCGCCAAGAAGGGGCCCCGCAAACGGCTGGGCGACATCCTGGTCGAATCGAAGTATGTCACCGAGGAACAGCTGAAGGAAGCCATCGAGGGGGCCAAAAAGGACAAAGTCCGGCTGGGCGCCTACCTGGTCAAGAAGGGGTTCCTCACCAACAAGCAATTGTCGATCGCCCTGTCCAAGCAGTTCGACATCCCGTTCATCGACCTCGAGGAAAGCCTCGTCGACCCCGTCCTGGCCACCCTTCTGCCCAAGAAGCTCTGCTACGACCAGATCCTCTGCCCGGTCAAGAAGGAGGACAACAAGCTGGTCCTGGCCATGACCGACCCCACCGACATCATCACCATCGACCACATCGAGATGATGACCGGCATGCGCATCTCCCCGGTGGTCAGCTCGGAACTGTCGATCATGGCCGCCCTCGGCAAGCTGTACGGCGAAAGCGTCGATGCCCTGGCCGACCAGGTCGGCGGCACCGGCGAGCAGAAGGAAGAGCTGGACGGCCTCGGCGACCTCAGCGAGAACGACGCCCCCATCATCAAGCTGGTCAACCTGATCTTCACCCAGGCAGTGCAGACCGGGGTTTCCGACATCCATATCGAACCGTTCGAGACCGAACTGCGCGTCCGGTTCCGCAAGGACGGCATGCTGAAGCTGTACATGACCCCGACCAAGGCGGCCCATGCCGGCGTGGTGAGCCGCATCAAGGTCATGGCCAACCTCGACATCGCCGAAACCCGCCTGCCCCAGGACGGCCGCATCAAGCTGATGCTGGCCAACCGCAAGGTCGACATGCGCGTTTCCATCATCCCCTGCATCTGGGGGGAAAAGGTCTGCATCCGTCTCCTCGACCAGGGCAACCTGAAGGTCAATCTCAACGACCTGGGATTCGAGCCCCACGTCCTCGAGCGGTTCATGGAAGGCGTCAAACAGCCCAACGGCATCGTCCTGGTCACCGGCCCCACCGGATCGGGCAAGACCACCACCTTGTACTCCTCGCTGTTCCTGCTCAACAACCCCGCCGTCAACATCATGACCGCCGAAGACCCCGTCGAGTACAACCTGATGGGCATCAACCAGGTGCAGTGCCACGCCGACATCGGCCTCGACTTCTCGGCCGCCCTGCGCTCCTTCCTCCGCCAGGACCCGAACATCGTCATGATCGGCGAGATCCGCGACTTCGAGACGGCCAGCATCGCCGTCAAGGCCGCCATGACCGGCCACCTGGTCATCTCCACCCTGCACACCAACGACGCCCCGGCCACCGTGGCCCGCCTGCTGAACATGGGGCTCGAACCCTTCAGCCTGTCCACCGCCGTCCGCGTCGTCGAAGCCCAGCGTCTGGTGCGGCGCATCTGCAAGTCCTGCTACACCGAGTTCAAGCCGCAGGAGGACCTTTTGCTCGCCCTCGGCATCAACCGGGCCCTGCTCGAAAAACTGCGCCTCACCGACCTCGACCTGGCCAACCTGACCTTCGCCAAGGGCGCCGGCTGTCCCGACTGCGACAACTCCGGCTACAAGGGCCGCCAGGGCATCTATGAGGTGCTGGTCATGACCCAGCGCATGCGCGAGCTGGTCGAGGCCAAGGCCAACACCGAGGAAATGCGCCGGGTCGCCATGGACGAAGGCATGCTCTCCCTCCGCGAATCGGCCATCTACAAACTGTTGACCAAGAAGACCACCGTCGAGGAGATCCACCGCACCACGCTCGAAGGCGGGGAAGGCGGCGGCGAGGGCGGCGGCGGCGGGAAAAGCAAGGCCGGTACCGCCGGGGCCCATGCCCTGCCGGCCGCCAGCCTGGGCAGTGTCACCGTCCCCGAGATCGGCGGGCTGACCCAGGAGATCCAGGCCTTCCGCACCGCCCTCCAGCGCCTGGCCGGCGGCGAGGGCGTCCCCACCGCCAATCTCGAAAGCGAGATCCTGCGCCAGAACTTGACCGACCCCCTGGCCAACATCCAGGCCCAGGTGGCCGCCGGCCTGGCCGGCGGCGACGTCAGCAAGTCCCTGCCCCTCATCCAGGCCCAGAGCCAGAAGATGGAGTTCAACCTCCAGAACCTCGTCCATCACTTCTCCGCCCTCCGCCTGCAGACCGGCCCCCAGCCCCTCAACGACCTCGTCGACCGCGAACTGCTGGGCCAGCTCAAGCAGTTCGTCATCGTGGCCCGCCTGCTGGCCGGCCGCGCCGACATCGGCCAGGGGCTCAAGGTCTCCAAAAACCTCCAGCAGGGCCTCCCTCCCATCCTGGTCGATCCTGCCGCCTTCCGGCTCATCGGCGCCAACCTCTTCGTCAATTCCCTGATCGCCCTCCCCAAGGGGGGCGAGATCAAAATCATGACCCGGCTCAAGCCCAACGCCCGGAATCTCGTCGAACTGATCCTGTTCGACAACGGCGCGGGCATCCCCACCGATCAGCAAGCCCGGCTTTTCACTCCGTTCCAGTCGTTCGGCAAAAAAACCCTGGGCCTCGGCCTCGCCGTGACCCGCCGCCTGATGACCGCCTGCCAGGGCCAGATCTCGGTCAAGAGCACTCCCGGCGCCAACACCCTGGTGACGCTGGAGTTCGTGGTTCCCGGCTGACCGGCGCCGGGCCGGCCCCGTTCGCCCCGCCAGCCGGACCCCGAAGGGAGGACCCCCCATGCGTTTCCCCATTCTGGCCATCCTCTGCCTGGCCGCCGGGCTCGTCGGCCCGCTCGCCCGGCCCCTTCCCGCCGCCGCCCGGGCCTCCGACGAAACCGCCGGGGCCGTCTCCCCCCTCCAGCGATCCGAAGACGTGCTCACCGACCTGATGGGGCGCCTCGACCAGGCCGGGCTCGACTGCCAGCGCTGTACCTGGAAGTCCGCCGGGCCCGCCGCCACCGGCGAGGTCCTCCAGCTCGAGGTCCGGGGCCCCTCCCTCCTTCCCTTCCGGCAGTTTCTGGCCGGCCTGGGCTCCCACTGGAACTGGCGCCTGTTGAGCCTGTCCACCCGCCCCGGCCTGTCCGACGCCGGCGAACCGCACCTCCAGATCGCCGCCGACCTCGCCCTGGCGGCCGGGCAGGGCCAGGAGACCGCCGAGACCGTCGCCCTGTTCCGGACCCTCGAAAGCCTGCCCGCCTTCGCCATGGCGCGGCCGGCCCCCGCCGCACCCCACCTGTTCGGCTGTACGCTGGAGGAGGGGCGCGGGCCTGATTTCCAGGTGATCGCCCCCTCCCTCGACCAACTGCTGTCCCTGCCCGCCGGCGCCGCCTTCCCCGGCCGGTCCCGAAGCCTGTCCCGCACCGTCTTCCAGGGCCAGGATCTGTTCACGATCGAGTTCACCGACCGGCCCGAAGGACTGCCGGTGCCCGACCTGGTGGGCGTGTTCAAGACTCTGGCCGGGGCCGCCGGCCTGCGTGAGATCGTGTTGCCCCGCAACCCCGCCGGCACCGACGTGATCCAGGTCTCGCTCGACGTCGGACCCGGCCAGTGGGGCCCGGTGGGTGAGATCCTGGCCACCGGCTTCGGTTACGACCTGCTCAAGGCCGAGGCCCGCGCGGAACCCTCGGCCGGGGCCCCGCCCGAGGCGTGGGCGGTCAGCCTGCTCCTGCGCAAAGGGTCCGGCCGGGGCTTCCCCGCCCCCGAGCTCGGCGACATCCTGGCCGCCCCCTGGCCGCCCTCCCTCCGATCAGGGCTCCAGCTGGCCTGGCTGCCCGGCACCCTGCGGCTGTTGGCCGCCGTCGGCGGCGAACCCGACGTGGCCCTGCTCAAGGGGACGGCCGCGGGCCTCGGCCTGTCCTATCTCGGCCCCCAGGCCCGGGAAAGCCGGGAACGGAACGTCATGGTGGTCGCCTTCGGCCGCCAGCAGGCCCCGCCCGCCGCCGACGACAGCCCCCCCGGCCCCGCCCAGGTCGGGGAGGTTCTCGACACCACCGTCACCCCCGACGGACCCCGGATCAGCGTCCGCCTGGCCTTCGCCGAGATCCCTGCCCTGCTGGCCAGCCTCGGCAAGGAAGGGAAAGGCGTGGGCCGGATCAGTCTGGAATGCCGCCCCCCTGACCTTCCCGTCATCTCCTACCTGCTGACCGAAGGCCAACCCGGGGCGGCGGCCCGCATTCTCCGCCGGGCCGCCATCCTCGCCCAGATCGCCCTTCCCTGGAACCGCCCCCTCGACGAGGTCGGCCGGGGCCTGCTCCTCGACGGCTTCACCATCGGTCCCGACGAGGAATTCGAACTGCGCGGGGCCACCCTGAAGAGCCGGCTGATCTTCGCCGAGCTGTTTCCCAAACTGCAGGCGATCCCCGGCGTCCACACCCCCTTCTTTCGCGAGGGAAAATACAGCGATCACCCCGCCGGCCGCCTGATGCGGTTCGTCGTGACCGCCCGCTGGAGCGAGGCCGACAAGGACCGCTGAGGTGGAACCGGTCCGCCTGCACAAGCTCCTGGCCGCCTGGGGCATCGCCTCCCGCCGCGCCGTCGAGGCCATGGTCGCCGCCGGCCGTATCCGGGTCGACGGGGAGCCTTTCACCGACCCTGGCCGGAAGGTCTCCCCCGCCAGCCGCATCGAGATCGATGGCCGGCCGGTTGGCCCCCCCGCGGAGCCCACTGCCGCACCCGTTGTGCTGGCGTTCCACAAGCCGGCCGGGGTGCTGTCGAGCCTGGCCGACCAGTTCGGACGCCCCACCCTGCGGCAGTTCTTCCCCGGGCCGGCCGACACGACGTCGGAAGTGGGCCGCGGCCGCCGCCGCGGGCGCTCCTTGGCGGACCCGACCGGCCCGATGCCGGTTCCTCCCCCCGCGGCGGCCCGCCTCTACCCGATCGGCCGCCTGGACGCCGATTCCACGGGGCTGTTGCTGATGACCAACGACGGCGAACTGACCAACCGCCTCCTGCATCCCCGGTACAAGGTGGAAAAGGAATACCGGGTGCGGTTCGGCGGCGGAGCGCTGACCGCCGCCGAACTCGACCGTTTCGCGGCCGGGCTGACGCTGGACGACGGCCCGACCGCCCCCTGCCGGATCACGCCCACCGGCCGTGAAGAATGTCTCGTGGTTCTGCGCGAGGGGCGGAAACGCCAGATCAAGCGCATGTTCGCCGCCTTGGGCCGGCAGGTGACCGGGCTCCACCGGGTGCGGTTCGGGCCCATCCGCCTGCGCAACCTGCCGCCCGGCGAAGCCAGGCCGCTGGCCCCTGACGAGATGCGGGCCTTGCTGGCGGCGGCGGGACTGGACCGGCCCGGCCGGCCGAGAGGCTGACCACCCGCGCCGGGCAACGGTTCTCGCCGGAGACCCGCCCCGGCGCCCAACGGAACAGCGGTGGACGCGGCAAAAGCCCGGCAGGGTTTCCCGGTGGACGCCGCGGAGGCCGCACGCCGGGGCGGTTCGGTGCGCCACATCGGGGCCAACCGGCCCGCCATCCGCCCCTCCGTTTCCACGGCTGGCCGGGCGAAAGGCGAATGCCGCCGGGTATGGAACCTCCCTCCGGCAAACCCAAACCGGACCCCGGCCCTGCCGTTCCGGGGCCCGCTCCAGGGGTCGGCTCAGAGATCCAGCGACAGCAGGCGGAAGACCGTCTCGTCCTGGGCGGAGCTCGGGAAGCGGATCGTGCACCGTTCGTGCTTGACCCGCGGGCCCAGCACATCGACCACCGCCCTGGTGGCCATGATGCCGCGCGGCTTGTTCCCCGCCACCATGGCGGCCGCCTGGTTCACCACATTCCCCAGGAGGTTGTGCATGAGCCGGTTCTGCTCCTCCCATTTGGCTTCGAGGAACTCGCCCTGGTGCAGGGCGACGTTCATCTCCATGTCGGCGCGGACCTTTTTCAACCCCTTCATGAGATGGAAGGCGGTCAGGGTGGCGCACCATTCGGGATCCTTGCCCTGGCACCCCCCCTCGCGAAAGAGGGCCAGCACCGAATCGCCCACGTAGGCGACCACCTCGCCATTCTGCTTGCGAACCTCGTGGCCCCACATGCCATAGAGGTCGCACAGGATGGAGGCCAGTTCGTCGGTGCCGAGCCGCGCCACCAGCGGGAAGAACCCGATGATGTCGGCCAGCAGGACGACCCCCCGGGTCTTCTGCCAGGGAATGACGGCTTTCACGATCTCCGACGGCATGCGGCCTCCTGGGCGCTCAGTTTCCGGTCCTGGCCAGGGCGGCGGCGAGACGGTCGAGGTGCCGGCCGGCGATCTCGCGGCTGACCGTTCCGGCCTGGGCGAGATCGACCCAGACCGCCGCGGCCTGGGCCCGGCAACCGGTGGCCTCGAGGCGGAGGGCGGTCATCACCGGCCCCGTGCCTGATCCGGCGGTCGGATCGACAGAGTCCTCCAGACGACGGGGAGGGACCAGGGGGATGCTGACGGTGGCGGGGCCCGCCGACGGCGGCACGGTGCCGGTCAGGATGACCCATGAGTGGCTCCCGGCCGCATGCTCGGCGATCACCGCCAACGGGGGAAGAGTCTTCCCCCCCGCATGCATGGGCAATCCCGAACCCAGGGGGAGGCCGGGGGGCAACAGGAACCGGGGCAGGGCCAGCCGCACCGGTGCGGAAACGGCCTTGATTTCCCGTTCCTTGGGAGAAGCGGCCATTCCCTGGGCCGCCCCGGCCGGCCGGGGGCCAGCACTTTGGCTCTGATCAGCGGACTCGCCGCCCCCGGCCGGTTCCGGGAGGCTGGACGGGGGGGCCAACCCATCCGAGCCTTCCTCCGAGGCGCTCCCCTGAGGGGAGCCACCGGCCTGGTGGTCAGTTCCGGAACTGCCCTGGGTTGGTTCCGGCATGATCATCCCGCTGTTTCCGGTGTCGGGCGGGAGTTCCGGTGAGGGTTCTTCCCGCGTGGCCTCCGGCATTTCCACATCCGCCGGGACGGCCGCCGGCCGCCGGGTGGGAGGGGGCGGCGGAGTCGGGGTATCCATGCGCTGGAGATTGACCGCGCCCAACTGCTGCTGGCTGGCCGCTTCCAACGAAAGGGGGCCGGGCAGGCCCGCCATGACGGCACCCGGTTCGTAGGCGGGTGAGGCAACAAGGTCGCCGGCCTGCAAAGTCGCCTCGGCGTTTTCGGGAAGAGTCACTTCCTGGTTCATTCCAAGATGAAACAGCCTCAGAAAGCCGCCCGCGGGAACGCGGATGAACGCCCCCTCGGGAAGGGTCTCGCCAACCTGGGGGGCCCACGAAGAGCCGCTCCCCACCGTCGCTGTCACCTGGCCGGCCCGATCGGTGACCAGGGCGATCTCACCGGCCTGGCCCGCGCCGATGGCCCAGGACAACATTCCGGCCGCCAGGAGCCACACCCAAACCATTCGTCGCATGGCCAAACCTCCTCAGGATGCCGGCGGGGGGTCCGCTGGCAGGGTGAACAGCTGGACCGGCCGTTCCTTGCCCCGGATCGCCTGTTCCCCCAGGGCCTTCCACGGAAAGCCCTCGCGGGCCGCGTTCACAAGTTCCTCGCTGGCAATGATATCCGTATGGTACTGCTTGTTCAAGGCCTCCAGGCGCGAGGCGGTGTTGACCGTGTCACCGATGGCGGTGAACTCGACCTTCCGCTCCGAACCGATGTTGCCCACGACCGCCGGACCGACGTGCAGGGCGATGCCGATCCGCAAGGGAAACGCGCCGGCGGCTTGCCGGATTTCGGGGCTGTCGACGAAGGCCCGCATCTCCAGGGAGGCCCGCACCGCGTCGGCGGCGAAGGACTCGCGCTCCAGGGGGGCGTTGAAGAACGCCATCAACCCGTCGCCAAGGAACTTGTCGACCACCCCCTGGTGCTTCTGGATGATGCGGGTCAGCCCCCCGAAATAGGTGTTCAAAAACCGCACCACCTCCGCGGGATCACGATTCTCGGAAAACGAGGTGAACCCGCGGATGTCCGAGAACATGACGCAGATCTGGCGCCGGGAGCCGGTCAGCAGGTGTTCGTGGGGAAGCCGCAACAGCCCCTCGACCACCGCGTCGTCGACATACCGGCCGAACAGGTCGCGGATCTTGCGCTTTTCCCGCTCCAGGGAGCGGTACCGGCGCCACCCCTCCAGGATACTGCCGCCGACCAGCAACAGCAGGGGGCGGGCGATGGGCAGGACCCGGCCGTCGGCAAACAGGGCCCAGGCGAGGGTCACCCAGACCAGCCCGACCACCGGGACGATCAGGGCCGCGCCCCGGGTGCCCAGGGCGAAGGCGCTGGCCGCCACCACCGCCAGGGCCAGCAGGAGCCCGCCTGACCAGGCGGCCGGCATCATCAGCAGGAAGCGGCGGCGTCGGATGTTCTCGATGAGGTTGGCATGGATCTCGATTCCGTACATGAACCCGGTCGGGGTGATCTTGTAGTCGATCTCGTCACAGACGCCGACCAGCACCGTCTTGCCGGCGAACCGGGCCAGGCTGGCGGGGTGGCTGGCCGCGTCGTCGAGCACCTGCTGGAAGGATTCGGTGACGAAGGTGCCTGGCGGCCCCAGAAAGTCGATATAGCCCTTCAGGCCCGGCAGGAGGTGCCGAACCTCGGTCCCGCCCACCAGCAGACGTCCATCGGAGGCCACCGCGAAGCCCTCCCCGCTCCCGCCCGGCCCGGCCGCGGCCACCGCCAGGCTGACGGCCGGCACCCAGCCGCCGGTCTGCCGGTTGGGGGTGGCCAGCACACAGGCCCGCACCACGCGGTCAGGATCGGTGGAGATGTTGAAGAAACCCAGACGTTGCGGACCCATCAGGGAGACCAGGCCCGCCAGGAACCGGTCGAGGGTGGAGTGGAGGGCGGGGAAGCCCAGGATGACCTTCAGGCCGCCATCCTTGCGGGCGTTGGCCAGGGCCTGCAGTAGCGGGAAGTCGAAGCTCAGGTCGTTGCGGACCTGCCGGCTGAGGGGGATCGCGTAGCTGGCCAGCACCGCATCGATGTGGCCGAGCAGGAACTGGTCGGGGGTGGTGGAGAACAGCATGTCGAGGAGCACGCAGGAGGCGGAGGCCTGGTGCATGGCCTGGATGAACTGGCCGAATCGGGGGTTCCAGGCGAAGGGCGGGCGTTCCTTCGTCCAGGGTTGGGTCTGGTCGATGGTGACGATGACGATGTCGGCCGGCGGGGTTCGCGCCGGTCGCAGTTGGAACCGGCGGTCGAGGGTCCAGCGTTCCAGGTCGTCCAGGGCGGGAAGGGACCACAGGGCGAGAGCCAACAGCACGAACAAAGCCAGCGTCCGCTCCCAGTGGCTGTTCATCCTTCCCTCCTTCCGATCCGACCGGGCCATCTTACAGGAAATGCCCCGGCCGTGCCAGACCGCCGGCACGATTTCCGAAGGGCCCACCGCGCACGGCCGCGTGCCGCCAACGCTCCTTTCGGCTTTCCCGGCCAAGGTCACGCCAGGCCGGCTTTCCCTGGTTCAGCCCGGACAGCGGCCAGGCGCCCCTCGGTTCCGGCGGACCCGGGGTGGTTGAGGAAGGCCGCCCCAGACATCAAGACCTCTCCGCCATGATCGCCCTCCTGGCCGGCATGTCCCGAGACAGAGACGGGCCGCCAGGGTCCCCATCCCCCTGGGTGGGTTTGGTATAATGACAGAACCATCGGTACACAAGGAGGGCTTGCGTATGTTCAGCCGTTCCGCCCAGCTCCTGACCGTCACCCTGGCACTCATCCTTCTCGCCGGCGTCCCTGCCTTGGCCGGGGCCCCGGGGGCCGAGGCCTTCCCCGAAGGCTTTCGTTGGGGAACCGTGGTTTCCGCCCACGCCGTCGAGGGCAACCACGTCAACGACTGGAGCCTGTGGGAAGCACAGCCCGGGAAAATCGCCGACGGCTCGGTCAGCGGCGCGGCCTGCAACCATTGGGAGCTCTTCCCCGAAGACGTTGCCTGGATGAAGAAACTCGGCCAGAACGCCGCCCTCGTCTCCCTCGAATGGAGCCGCCTTCAGCCGGCCAAGGGCCCCCTCGACCCCGCCGCCGTGGCCAACTACCGGGCCCGCTTCGCCGCCATGCGCCAGCAGGGCATCGTGCCCATCGTCATCCTGTGGGACCGCACCCTGCCGCAATGGGTGGCGGCCTACGGCGGCCTGCTGATGCCCGCCGTCATCACCGACTTTCAGGATTTCGCGGGGCTGTGCGCCGACGCCTTCGGCGACCTGGTCGATCACTGGGTGACCCTGCGCGACCCCAACGGGTTCGCGGCGGCCGCCTTCCGGGAAGGCCGCTTCCCCCCCGGCATGAAGGACCTCAAGTTCTATGGCCTCGGTCTCGTCAACCTGCTGGGCATGCATCGCGGCGCCTGGCAGGCTCTCAAGGCCAGGGACCAGGTCTCCCCGACCGGCGTGCCGCCCGCCCAGGTCGGCCTGCTCGTCAGCATGAAGTGGGTGCGGCCGCACCGCCCCGACAACCCGATGGACGTGTCGCTGGCCCGGACCGCCGACCTGATGGGCTGTTGGTCATTCCTCGACGCCGTCATGAAGGGCGATCTGCTCGAGGCCAGCCCCGGCGCTCCGGCACCCCAGGCCCAGAAGGGGAAGGGCCTGCCCAGCGCGGCCGCCACCGGCGTTCTGAACGGCGATCCCAAGGGTGTTCCCGAGGCGCCGCCCCAGGCGCCGCCCCCCTCGTATGACAAGCGCCGGGCCGACTTCGTGTTCGTCGCTTACCGCGGCCTCGACGAGGTCAAGTTCAACGTCCTGCAGGCCCTCTGCACCGAGAAGGTCGTCCCGGCCGGCGCCGTCCTCGACGATGAGGGCCAGGTGGTCTTCGCCGAGGGCCTGACCTCGCTCCTGCTCTCCCTGCGCAAGTATCCCGTACCCGTCTTCGCCGTCGTGGGCATCGCCGACGCCGGCGGCCAGAAACGCGCCGCCTTCCTCAGCGACCACGCCCGCCAGGCCCGGGCCGCCATCGCCCAGGGCGCCAACCTGCGGGGCTTCTTCTACGACGGCCTGCTCGCCGGCTTCGAATACGACCGCGGGTTCGCCCTCAAAAAAGGCCTGCTCAACGTCAACCTCAAGATCCAGGAACGCA
>CAZKPI010000041.1:0-15650 GCA_964554555.1 uncultured bacterium | reverse complement strand
GCAGGCGTGATCCTTCCGGAAAGAAAATGAGGAGACAGGCGTCGGGAAACAGCTCCTGGGTGAATTGCAGGGCCACCCGCAACTGCCGGTGCAGTTCCTGCGAGTAGTCAATGAACCCAAGCAGGTGCGAGATGCGCTCGAGGCTGGTACAGCGGTCGCGCAGGCGGGAGATGCTTGACTCATACCATCCGACCACCAGATGGGGCTGTAAGACGGTGTCGGAAAAATCGGGAATGCTGACCGGGGGAGATGACTCCCCGCCGGACGGAGAGGCGGGCCCCCCGGGAAACAATCGTGAATAGGTCCAGTAGGAGATGATGCCGGTCACCAGGGCGGCGAACACGACGAAAAACAGCGCCAGCACCCGGCCAGGCGCATACCGGGTCGGGGCGGGTTCCTGCAAAAACAGCATCCCGATGGCGGTGGCCAGGGTGAACACCCCTGCTCCGAGATACTTGAGGGGAATCAAGCGTGATCCGTTTTCCATGGTTCTCCGAACCCGGTGCGGGAGAGGGGCCTCGCCGCGGTGCCCACCTTGCCTCCCTCTGGCCGGGGCCCCAGTGTAATCGGAACCCCCCTCGGCGTCAATGCTCCCGGCGGCTGTCAGGATCGGCGATGACGGCAGAGTCTTGTCCCGCGCCTCCGCCAACCGACCGGCGCCGCCGGCGCGGGCGGACTCCGGGGCGGTACTTGTCGGGCTACCGAGGGCCGGACTTCCTGGAATCCCCGCAGAGCCCTGGGAATGCAGAAAACCCCGCGCGGCGGGCGCGGGGTCGGGAACGGGGGGAAAGGAAAACCGTCTCAGGCGGCCCGATAGCGCTCGTAGGAATGCTCGATCCGCTGGTCCAGGGTCTTGAGGTGTTCCGAGAGAGCATTGATGGCCTGGGGGTCACCGATTTTGGCCAGAGCTTCGCCGGCGGCGATGCTTACTTCCTCCTTCGGGTCGGACAGGGCCTCGATGAGGGCCTGGACGACGGCGGTGCCCCGCTTTTCCCCCAACTGGATGCACGAGATGCGGCGGATGCGCCAATCCGGGCTCTTCAGGCCGCGGATGTAGCGCCAGGTCTGGTCGAGGGGAGTGACAGAAGCCAGGGCGGGAACCCGGGGGCGGGGGGTTGGTTTGGCGCCGGCCGGGGCTGGGGCGAACTTCTCCCAGGCGGCCGAGAAGACCTTTTCGAACAGGAACCATCCCGTGAAGTAGACCAGGGTGAGCAGAAGGATTTTCAGTTCGAGTTCCAGCATCGGAAACATGCCTCCTTCGGGTTTCTGGGATATACATCGGCACGGTGCCCCGAAAGGTTGACCTGGGACAGGATTTCAGCTCGGAGGTGAAAGGGAGCGATGCCAACGGTTGAACGGATGGAGCACAGGACCAACCAGGAAAATGGTGGTCACCCCAGCCTTCGGCCAGATCTCCGGGCATGTCAACAGGGAATTCGCCATCCGCAGTGGCGAAAGGGGCGTTGCCGGATCGGTTCCGGCGGCGCGTGCAGAATCTCCGACCGCATCCGGGCGCACTCCGCGGCTTGGCCGGGTGCTCCGGACAGGGGCACCGGGGATCAGGTCAAAGGTTGTTGGCCGTGCCCGTCAAACTCGAGGGAAACCGGCCAGGGGCCGCTGGCTGGAACCGCCTTCCCTTCGAGGACGTCCAGGACGGCGCTGATGGCCGGACTGCGGAAACCGAAGGTGGCCAGAGTGCCCTTGGCATCCGGGAACAACGCCAGGTCGTAGGGATTACGGACCGCCACGACGATGGAGTTCTGTCGGCGTGCAAGGAGGCGGCGCACCCCGTCCGCCTGACCGGGGAACAGGTGCGCATTGTAGGTGAAGATGACCAGGGGTGCGTCAGCCGGGAGGGCGGGGGCGAGGCGGTCGAACTCGGCGGCCAGAGCGTCTCCCGTTCCCTTCGGATCGAACAAAGCGCCCCGGGCCTGGGGGAACCTTTCCTTCACGGCGGCCAGGAACCCGTCGGCCTGATGGGTCTCTTCAACCTGCACGAGTGAGGCGATCCGGGGACAGAGGGTAAGGAATGGGGCATTTCGGGGGAGGGGCAAGAGCCCCGGAGGCATGCGGCCGGCGAGGATGGCTTTGGCACTGGCCTCGGCGATCAGGGGTCGATGGGTTCGTTCCAGGTCGGCAAGTGTTGCGGAAGAGCCTGGGGTGGCCAGGGTGGCTCGTGCCCTGGCGATGCGTTCGAGACTTTCCGACAAACGGCGCCGGGCTTCCGGGTTGGTGCCCACCTCCGCCAGGAGGGTTTCGGCGGCCTGTCGCTCCCGGGCCAGGTCGTGGCAGATCAGCAGGAGGTCGGCCCCGGCCAGGAAGGCCTGGCGGGCCGCGTCGGGCACCCCGTAAGCCTCCGTGATGGCGCCCATCTCCAGGTCGTCGGTGATCAACAGGCCCTTGAAGCCCAGCTCCTGGCGCAGGAGATCGGTCAGGACGCTCCGGGAGAGGGTGGCGGGCAGGTTGGCCGTCTTCTCGAAGGCCGGGAAAAACACATGGGAAGTCATGATCGCCCCTACCCCCGCTTCGATCGCGGCCCGGAACGGGGCCAGTTCAAAGCGGCGAAGGCGTTCGCGGTCGAAAGGAATGGTGGGAAGGCTCAGGTGCGAGTCGACCTGGGCGTGCCCCTTGCCCGGGAAATGCTTGGCACAGGCCAGCACGCCGCCCGCCTGCAAGCCCCTCAGATACGGGATGCCGAACCGGATCACCTGTTCCGGGGTCTCCCCGAACGAACGGGCGCCGATGCCCGGGTTGTGGGCGTGGTTGATGTCGAGGACCGGGGCAAGGTTCCAGTTCAGATCCAGGGCCCGCATCTCGCGGCCGATGGCGGTGGCCACCTTTTCCACGAGGTCGGGCTGGTTGGTGGCCGCCAGGCCCATCGCGCCAGGGAACAGACTGCCGCCGCGCAGGATCCGCAGAACCAGCCCACCCTCCTGGTCGATCGAGGTGAACAGGGTCTGGCCGGAGGCTTCGCTGATTCGCCGGATCACCGCCGGCAGGTTCGCCGGGTCGTCGATGTTGCGGACGAAGACGATGACGCCGCCGATGCCCCACTCGTGGACGAAGTCGAGGAATTCCCTGGTGGGTTCCGTTCCCTGGTAGCCGACGACGAAGAGTTGCCCGATCTGTTTTTTGAGGTCCATGCCCGCCTCCGGTTCGCGCTCGATGTCCCGCCGTTCCGGCGAGGTTCCCATGATAATCCGGTCTCCCTTCCTTGGGAAGTCCCGTCCGGAACCACGTTGGAAACCGGGGGGCGGCCCCGCTGTCCCTTGGGGAGAAGCTCCAGGCGATGGCCGAATCGAAGGGGTGTCCCCGTCATGCGCCCCCCCGCCGTCAAGGCGGCTGGGCGGAACTCCGGGGCGCGCCGGGCAAGGGGGGCTGATGGGGAAGGTTGGGCGAACCACCCTGAGGTCTGATCGGGGGCGATGGCCCTGACCCGTCCAGGGAAGGCATGATGGATGATCGGCAGAAGGCGCCGGCCGGTTCGGGAGAGGTATTTCCCTCTCCCGGGGATTCCGGTATAATCCGACCATCCTCGGAAGGAGAGCCTATGTTTTGCTTTCGATGCGGCCACCAACTGCCGCCAAAGGTGGTGGCCTGTCCGGTGTGCGATACCCCGCAAAAGCGGCGGCAAAGGTATCGCCAGCGCCTGTTTTTGGGGCTGTTCATCTTTCTTGCCGGCGCCCTGGTCGGCAGTCTGGTTGACAGTTTCCTGTTCAAGGGCCGCGCCTGGGAGCACACGATGCTGGGCGGCCTGGTGACGCGGAACCCGGCCGAACCGGGGGCGGCCTCGTCGCCGGAAGCTTTGCCCGTCCATGTTCCCGTCGGGTCATCGACCCCCACAGCCCTGGAGCCCTCCTCCGGGCCCGCCCCTTCCCCGGGTGCCAACTCCCAGGCGGCTCCGGCCAGTCCCCCTTCCCTCGCGCTGGCGACAAACCCCGAGCCCCCATTGGATGCCCGGGCTGACCCTCTCCGGATGGTGGCCAGCGGACTTCCGGCCCCGGTCTCCCCTCCTCTGGTCTCAACCTTCCCAGCCGCTCCCGCCACCCCCTCCATGACTGCTCCCGAGCCGCTCTCCGGGGCGGTTCCCTGGCCTGACGTGAAACTCTCGTTCGCCGGGGCTTTTCCCCTCGAGGTCGTCTCCGAGGTCGACTATCATGGCAGTCTGTCCCATGACGGGAAGGTCCTGGTCTTCTCTTCCAACCGCCCCGTCGCCGGGAAGGCCGGTTTCTTCCAGTGCTACGTCAAAGACCCCGTGGCGACCGCCCCTGCCGTGCGGGCCTTCCCCTGGGAAGGCAACATCTGGACCCCCGAATTCTCTCCCGACGGTCGTGTCCTGGTTTTTTCCAGCGACAGCCAGAAACCGGAGCACATCTTCCTCTACGACCGGGTGACCCAACAGCCGCGGGCCCTCACCTCGGGCCCTTCGAAGAACATGATGCCGGCCCTGTCGCCTGACGGGAAGTTCGTCGCCTTCGTCTCCGACCGGCGCGGTTCCAACGACATCTGGATCATCGGCATTGACGGCACCAACCTCATCCAGATCACCACCGGCAAGGAGGATGATCGTGAGCCCCGCTGGTGGCCTGACGGGCGTTCGCTGGTCTTCACGCGGATCAAGGAGAAATACCGCCATTCGGTCATCATGAGGGTGCCTCTCGACCCCCAGGGGCCTCCCCAGCCGCTCGTCGAGGGCGGCCGCAACTGGCTGGCCGACCCCTCGCCCGACGGCCGCTACCTGGCCTACGTCCGGTCCCGTGATGCCGACGGCAGTGGGAATGTCATTCTCGTCCGCCGCCTGGATTCCGGAGCGGAATTCGCCGTCGCTCCCGCGGGAGCGGGTGAATGCTATCGCCCGATCTGGACCCGCGACCTGACCGGGTTGATCTTCCACAGCGAACGGAACGGGAAGAAGAATCTGTATCAGGCCCGCTTCTCCAAGGCACCCATTGATTGAGCGCTGACTGGCCGGTCGTCCTTCTGCTGTCGGTTCTCCCCGCTGTGGTCCTGGCGGCGGCCTTTCGCCGGACCTGGGCCGACGGGCAGTTGACCCTGGCCGCGGCCGGGGGCGGAGTGGCTGGCGCCATCGCCGCGGTGGGGTTGAAATACGCCCTCTACCCAGGACTGCAGAGTTTTCTGGGCATCGATCTGCGCACCGCCCTGGCCGACTCCTCCTCCTGGCTGGTTCAGGCTGCCATCAGCATCTTTCTGGTGGGGGCCATCGAGGAGGGCGCCAAACTGGGAGGAACCCTGGGCATCCTGACCTGGATCGGCGGCCTGCACCGGCCTCCTGCCGCCTACCTCGGCTGTCTGGCCGCCGGCCTGGGGTTCTCCATCCTGGAAAACCTCGATTACTACGCCCAGTTCGGGCAGGCAACCCTGTTGCTCCGGTCCCTGGTCAGCACCACCGGTCATCTGGTCTTTTCCGGCCTGATCGGCGTAACCCTCGGCGGAGCCCTGCATTGGAGCCAGCGCCGTCCCATGGCGGGCTACCTTCTCCTCCTCGGAGGCTACGGCGCGGGCATGACCTGTCACGGCATGTTCAATCTGGTGGCCATGACGGCCGACCCCGGGGTCGCCCTGCCCGTGCTGGCCGGGGTGCTGGTGGTCGGCCTGGTGCTTATGTACGAGGGCTGGCACGCCCTGCTCCGCCTCGACCGGGCGGACGGAACGGCCGCCTGGACCTGTGTCCGCTGTGGGGAACCTGACGAGGGACCCGGCCGGTTCTGCCGGAAATGCGGAGAACGCCAGCCGCGCGGCTGAAAGCGAGGATTCAGAGCATGGACAAGACCTTCACCGGGAAGAAGGGCATGACCCAGTGGACCGGCCTCGAACCCCCAAAACTCCTGGCCGTCGCCGTCCAACTGCCCGACCAGACCGATGAACAGGTGACCGCCTCCCTCGACGAACTGGCGGAACTGGTCCGCACCGCGGGGGGCCGGGTCGTCGGGCGCGTCGTCCAGAAGCGGGAACGGCACGACCGCAACTCCTACCTCGGATCGGGGAAAATGCGCGAAGTGGGCGAAGCCGCGAAGGCGGCGAATGCCGTTCAGGTGATCGCCGACGACGAACTGACCGGTCTCCAGATCCGGCGGATGGAGGAGGGAACCGGGTTTCCCGTCATCGACCGCACCCGGGTCATCCTCGAGATCTTTGCCATGCACTCCACCACCCGCGAAGGGAACCTGCAGGTCGAACTGGCGCAGGTCCAGTATGTCCTCCTGCGCCTGGCCGGCGGCTACGAGGGCTTTTCCCGCCAGCGCGGCGGGATCGGGACCAAGGGCCCCGGAGAGACCCAGATCGAGACCGACCGCCGTGTGCTCAAGGCCAGGGTCAAGCGCTTGCACGACGAACTGGCCCAGGTGGTCCGCACCCGTGAACTCCAGCGCCGGAAGCGGGCGGAACGCTTCGCCCCGCTCTTTTCCCTGGTGGGTTACACCAACGCCGGCAAGTCGACCCTCCTCAACGCCCTGAGCGGCAGTCGGGTCGTCACCAACGACGGCCTGTTCACCACCCTTGACCCCACCGCCCGGCTCGTTCAGATGCCGAGCGGCCGTTCGGGAATCCTGTCCGATACCGTCGGGTTCATCCGCAAGCTTCCCCACGGCCTGGTCAAGGCCTTCCGCGCCACCCTCGAAAGCGTCCTGCAGTCGCAGGTGATCGTGCTGGTCGCCGACGTTTCCCATCCCGGCGTCCGGGACCACATCGCCGCGGTGGAGGAGGTCCTGCGCGAGATCGGGGCCCTGACGATCGAACGGCTGATGGTGTTCAACAAGATCGACCTGGTCCCCGAAAGATCCTTCGAGGGCCTCGCCAGCGCCTTCCCGGATGCCCTCTTCGTCTCCGCCCGCACCGGCGCCGGCCTCGACCGCTTGCGGTCCCGCATGGACGAAATCCTCGGGCGGCAGTTCGCCGAGGTCGTGCTCGAGATTCCCGCGCAAGACCCCATTCTGCGCGACATCCTGGCCCTGGGCCCGCCGCTGGAACAACATTGGGAGGAGGGGAAGGTGCGGCTCCGGGCGGCCCTGCCCCGGCTGTTCCTCCCGCGGGTCAGGCGGTTCCTGGCCGCATCCTGACCGGCATCGGTCAGAACTTGTTGTACTTGGCGTCCAGCGTATAGGAGGCGCAGGCGGCCTGGGTGGCGTATCCCCAGCTGGCCACTGCCCCCTCCTCGGGATCGACCGGGATGTCCATGAGATATCGCTGGGAAACCCCGTCAGCGGGGGGCCTGGCCAGATGCTCCAGTTTGTCGGGGTAGACCTTGCGGTCGGCGTGATGCTCCATCAAGGCCTTGCGGACGGCATGCAGGTTGGCCAGCATCACCGAATGCCGGCTCTCGGCCACATAATCACGGTAGTAAGGCATCGCCAGGGCCACCAGGGCGGCCAGGATGGCCACCACGATGATCAGTTCGAGCAAGGTGAACGTTGCTCTCGGACAGAGTGGTTTACCAATCGGCATATCGGCTCCCGTCGATGGCGGTTTTCCATCCCCCCACGCCGCCTTGGGGATACCGGATGTCGAACACGCCGCCGGTGCCCGCGAACGAGGTCCGCATCTCGCGGACGTCGGAGGTCCAGTCGTCGTCCGCATCGCTGGCCACATCGACATCGCGGATGTCCCAGTGGAAAGCGCCTTCCGCCGGGGCAAAGGGGTTGCTGAGGGACCCGGTGGCCAGATACGGCCCCCGGTTGGCGTTCGGCCGGGCGAGCCTGGCGGGCATGACTTCCAGGAGGCTGGCCACGCTGGGGGGAAAGACCGGGTCGGGAGGGAAGGGGGCCCCGACCGTGTCCCGGGCCGACCGATACCGGTCGATGGCGGCCCGCATCTCGCCGAGGTTCTGCCACAGCCGCTTTTCGCGGGCCCGCACATCGGTCAGTTCGGCCACCGGCAGGGCGAGCAAGGCCAGGGCGCTCAGGATGGCCAGAACCACCAGGGCTTCCAGGAGGCTGAAGCCTGGGGCCCGCCTGGGAAGGGGTCCCGGGCGGTGGGGCGGGGGCGGGGCGGAAGCGGCGGACATGCTGGGAAGGCGCCTCGGTTGCGGGTGCGGGGATGTGATGCAAGTCTATCACACTTGCGCTACAATGGCGCGGGCGGTTCATCGCCCTCCGGGACCGAAGATGGTCGACCGGGATACCCCGGGAAAATCGAGGCAGGAAAAGGCAGACGAAGATGACAAAAAACGTGTGGCTGGGGTTTCTGGTGTTGCTGGTGCTGGCGGCCGGGCCGGTATCCGAGGCTTGGGCCCAGGCGGAGACCTGGGAGGCCTACGAGATCAACGCCCAATACCGCGGCGGGGTCAAGAAGGGGTTTGACGAACTGGGGTGCGGGGTCGGGGGATACATCGCCCTGCCCGACGGCAACCGCGAGATCGTCTTCCACGCCTGTGTCAAGGACCCCGAGAAACGGCAGAAGTTCTACGGCATGCGGCTCCGGATGGTCTACTCCTTCGATGGCAAAGGTCAGGTCAAGACCGTCACCGAGAAATACGCCTGGTTCGACAACTTCGAAAAACAGCACCAGGACCAGATCCGCGACATGATCCTGCTGTTGGGCACCGTCAAGGATGGTTCCCTCATCCGGTCCGCCCTCAAGCAGGTTCTCATCAATGCCACCACCATCGTGCTCGACGGCAAGACCGGCTCTGGCGGCAAAACGATGGAACTTGCCATCCAGCGCCCGGGGAAGCCCGTCCTGGAAGGGAAGTTCTTCCTCAAGAGCAACAGCCCTGCCTGGGATCTGACCAAGTTCCGCATGAAGCGCGGCAAGGTTTCCGTGTCGTTCGTGACGAACCCGTTGGCCCAGATCCAGGCCGAATATCAGAGCAAGGAACCGTTCTCCCGCGTGGTCTTCGGGCGGTGACGGTCGTTTCCCGCGGCAGGGCCCATCCCCCTGCCGCCTTCCCCCCAGGATGACAACCCCGTGACCATCCCCCCGGTCTCCCGGCCGGGAGGGGAGGGAGGCCGTTCCCGCCGGGCGCTCTTCGCGGGAACCATGTTCTGGAGCGCCTTTTTGCTGTTTGCCATCCAGCCGCTGGCCGGCAAGCGGCTGTTGCCGGTTCTCGGCGGCGCGGTCGGGGTCTGGACTGGATGCCAGCTGTTCTTCCAGCTGGTCCTGCTGGCGGGGTATGCGCTTGCCCATCTCGGCCTGCGCGCCCTGGGGACGGCCCGTCATCCCTTCACCCATGCCCTCCTGCTGGCGTTCGGTCTGTTGAGCGGCCCGTCCCGGCTGGGTCGATTGGACGGCCTCGAGGCCCATGCCGCACCGGGCTGGTTCATGTTCCGCGAACTCGGGGCGGCGGTGGGATTCCCCCTGCTGGCCATGGCCGCCCTCGCCCCGGCCCTGCAGGCTTGGTTGGCCCTTGGTGCCGGGGCCGCGGACGACGGTGATCCCTATCCCCTGTACGCGGCCAGCAACCTGGGAAGCCTGTCAGCTTTGCTGGCTTACCCATTGGTCATCGAGCCGTTTCTTCCCCTCACCGCGCAGGCTTTCTGGTGGGAAAGGGGGTATTTCCTGCTTCTCCTCATGGTCGTCGGATGCGTCGTTTCGTCATCGGTTGGGGATGCCTCCCATGTGGTGGACGGGGCGCCTGGTCTGCCGCCCTCGCCAGGCCGGCAGGAGGGCTCGTTCAACCTCATGCCGCCGGGCACCCCGGGCGGGGAGAGGGCCTGCGCCCTCGCCGGCCCTGGGGCGGGACTGGTCAGGATGCCCGGTTCCGATCCTGGTTGCACCGATCTGTCTGCCGCCCCGATGCGGATTCCCGCGGTCACCTGGGCCCGCCGGTGTTCCTGGCTGGGCTGGGCCTTCCTGCCCGCCAGTCTGATGCTGGGCATTACTGCCCAGATCACCATGGACATGGCGCCCTTCCCACTCCTGTGGATTCTTCCCCTGGCGGTTTACCTGCTGACCTGGATGATGGCCTTTGCCCGGTCGCCGCGCTGGCGGGCCGGCCCCTGGCTGGATTGGGCAATTCCCGGCCTATTGGCCTGGGCGGGTGTCATCCATGTGCTGTTCGTGGTCTCCCCAGCCTGGCTGGTGGCCATGTTCTACCTGGCCGTCCTGTTCGTGGTGGGGATCGAGTGCCACGGGCGGCTGTTCCTCGACCGTCCGGGGCCGTCGGACCTGACCGGGTTCTACCTGGTGACCGCGGTGGGAGGGGCCCTGGGTGGGATGTTCAACGGATGGGCGGCGCCCCAGGTCTTTCACCGGCTTCACGAATTGCCCCTGGTGCTGGTGGCGGCCGCCCTGTCTTTTTCTGCCGCCCGGACACGGTCGCGGGGGAGCTTTCCCCGCGTCTGGAAAGCCGCCGCCTTGACCATGGCCGTGGGGGGAGGCTTCCTGCTGTCCGGCGGGTTGGAGATGGCCGATCAGTTCTGGTTCAAGGTGACCTCCCTTGCCGCCGCCGTCGCCCTGGCGGCCCTGGGCGGGCTCCACGGGGTTGTGTTCGGGCCCCTGTTCGCCCTTGCGGTGGCGGGCGGAAGCCTGATCTGCTTCTCCCGGCCGGGTGTCCTCGCCGAGGCGCGGAGTTTCTTCGGGACCTACCGCATCCAGGCGAGCGCCACCGGCGCCCACCGCTATCTCATGCATGGCAATATCCACCATGGCGGTCAGAAGTGGCTTCCCCCCGGGGAACGCCGCCGGCCCTTCTACTACTACATCCGCGAAGGCCCGGTGGGCGAGGTGTTCCGGGAACTGCGGCGCCGGCGCGGCCGCCGGATCTGTGTGGTCGGGCTGGGGGCCGGGACCCTGGCTTGTTACCTTCGCCCCTGGCAGGAGATGGTCTTTCTGGAGATCGACCCCGTCATGGCCCGCCTGGCAGGGGATCCTGCGCTGTTTTCCTTTCTGGCCGACGCGGCGGGGCCCTGCCGGGTGATCGAGGGGGATGCCAGGATCTCGCTGGCCTCCAGGGTCCGGGGACCCTTCGATCTCATCGTTCTGGACGCCTATTCCTCGGATGCCATTCCCCTGCACCTGCTGACCCGGGAAGCTCTGGACATCTATCTTTCCCGTCTCGCCCCCGACGGGTGGCTGATGTTCCACGTGTCTCACCGCACCCTCGATCTGGAGCCGGTCGTGGGCAACCTGGCCCGGGCGGCGGATCTGTCGGGGCTCTCCGCCAGCTTCCGACCGGACAAGGCCGCCTTGCGGCTGAAATACGACGATGAGGACATGCCTTTTGTCTTCAGTGCCCACTGGCTCATTCTGGCCCGTTCCCCCCGCCATCTCGCCCCGTTCCGGGCCAGCCGGCTCTGGCGGCCCATCCGCGAGGCTCCACGGTCTCCCGTTTGGAGTGATGAGATGGCCAGCGTGTTGTCGGCCTATACGTGGGAATGACCTCAGGTCCGGGGCGGCAGGCCCGGCGGCTGATCTCCCCGGAAGAACGGCAACCACCGGAATGTCGGCGAGAAGGGCAGACTTTTGACTTGTGGAGGGGTTCTCGGTATCATTCCCCTCGTTTTCTGGGATTCCCTAGATTCAGGGAGTTTGGTGTGGTGAGATGGCTGATGATCCTGGGGCCGGTCTTCGTGATGTGCGTGTTCATGGCGGGCGCGGGGCTTCCTGCTTTCGGGCAGGAGGAACCGCCCCCGGTTCCCGACCCCCTCGGGGATCTGGAGAACCGGTTTTTCGAAGCCTTGGCCGGCGGACAGCCTGGACAGGCGGAATACCTTTTGTGCAGTGCCCTGGATGATGGCCGGCTGACCGGGAAGGACCCTGCCGAGGCCAACCTCCTGGTGGCCCTCGGCAACCATTATTGTGAGATGGGAAACGTGGGATCGGCCTGCTTCTGGCTGGAAGGGGCCATGACAAGATATGGATCCTGCCCAATGGATGAAACGGGAGAGCAGACCTACGGGAGTGCCCTTGGGGCCAAGATCGCCTGGTTGAAAAGCGGCGGGGTGAGGTCCTGGGCCGAAAAAGAACCGGCCGTCCTGGCCCGGAAGATCTTCCAGGCTCTCGGTCAGGCCGATCGCAAGACCCTCGAAGGATCCCTGGCTTTGTTCGATGTCTACCTCGGCTGGTGGCAGAGCGAACTTGAACCCGTCACCCGGGATGAACTCCTGGCCTTCCTCGATTCCCATCGGGGAACCAGCCTCTCCTGGGTCAACGAGTCCGAGGTCGTCGCGTCCGGATCCAAAGGTGACACGGTCATCTACATGAACACGCGAGGGTGGAAAGACATCGAAGGGTATTCCAATATCCAGTTTGCCCTCCATCCCCTCGCTGGGGGAGGCTGGGAGTGGCGGGGCATTGTCCTTGGCGAGGATCAGACCGCCTCCTCCACGCCCTGACACCGATCTTCCGGAGGGGTCGATCCGCCTGACGCCCTTGACCTGTGGGGAGGGTGCCAACGACAGGGTGTCCTGCCGCTCCTGGGAAGTCGCCTTTTTTGCCGTATCTCCTGAGCTTGATCGGGGGGCGGGCCGGATTTCGCCCGGGTTGCCAACCGCCCGGGAAGGCCGCAAGCCTCTCTGGGTCTCTGTTTTTTAGGGCCATTTCCCGCCCTCCAGCCAAAACCAAACCCCGCCCGGGAAATGGCCGGGCGGGGTTTGGCGGGAACCGGGCGGGGATGGCCGGTCAGAACTGCAGGTTGTCCTCCCTGGTCCAGCCTTCCTTGCGCCCCTGGTGGTAGGTGATTTCGAACCACTGGTATTTTCCGATACGTCTGCAACTTTTGATCTTCACCACCACGCCTTTGGGGACCTTGCCCAGGAGGGCGGCCTTCGTGCTTGGGGCATTCCGGACCTTGGCACCCGAATCGGCGACGATGGTGCCCTCCGCGGGCAGTTTGTCAGCGGAGGCGAATCCTCTCACCGTTTCCGAGGGCGGGGCGGGTTTGGCCACCGCGACGCTGACCGTCTGGGCGATGGCCATGGCTTTCAGGGCGGCGGGGTCGACTGGAACGGGCTTGCGGGTGGCGGGGTCGATGACCACAGGAGACGTTCCACTGCCCGGAACGGAAGGGATCCCGGTGAGGGAGTCCTTGGGGCCGATAATCAACAAGTCGTCCCTGGTCCAGCCGACCTTTTTGTTGAAATCCCATTTTACCTGGGTCCAGCCATTCTTGCGGTCGATGACATGACCCCTGGTCCCATTTCCGATCTTCATGACCATTTTGCCCGAAAGATCCGGGGCGTCCCGGACATTGATCCCGTTGCCGTTGGCAAAGGCGACGAGCTGGACATGCGGGTCGGGTGACGGGGAGCCTGCCTTGACGGGAGGCGTGCCTGGTTGGGCCGGGGCGGCCGCACCCACGGCGGGAGGATTCTTCGAGGCTTCCAGAGCGGACGAGGGGGAGGATGGGTTGGAATTCGGTGCACCAGAGGGGGTAGCGGTGTAGAGGACCTGGGTCGATCCTTCGGAGGGTGCCGCCTCGGCGGTGGCGAGAACGCCCCCGGCTGGGGTGATGGCACCCGCGGGGGCAGGGAGTCCACTGCGCGATTCGAGATAGGTGAACATCTGCTTCCCCATGAAGATCCCTACGGCGACGACCGAAACCACGATCACCAACACGGAGAACAATTTGATCTTCTTCAACTCGGTGCTCCTATGCAAAACTCCCGCTCATCATAGTACCAAGGGGAGACCGTGTCAATACCCCGGGATTCGAGGGCACCGACCCAGGGAGAAAAAAACAACCCCCGAAGGGGTTGTGGTTTTCCAGAAACGACCGGGCTGATCAACCGCCCCCGGACCCTCCGGTTGCATCGCCGGTAGAGCCGCCTGAGGAACCATCGGATGATCCTCCTCCCAGGACGGATCGCAAGGTCTCGGAGATGGGCCCCCAGAACATTCCGGAGATGACGTCTCCCATGGACATCATGGCCACCAGGACGACCATGGCAATCAATCCGATCAAAAGGGCGTATTCCACCAGCCCTTGTCCTCTCCTTGCTCTCCACCGCCGCATGTTCATGGCCAACCTCCAATGGAATTTACAGAAATTGACGCAAGAAGAATACCAGCTTACTCCACGATTAGCGGTTCAGAGGGAAAATGATACAATGCCTTATGCCCAATCTTGAAAGTTCGTTCGGCCACAAGGTGCTGTCACTCCTCGAGACCCTTCCACGCGGGGAGGAGGGCGGCATCGCCTACCATCAAGGGGGGCCTTCCTCGGTCGAAGCCACCGCCCTGGCCTGGCTGGCCGCCTTCGCCCACGGGTGCCAGGATCGTCTCGCGGGGGAGCTCGACTGGATGTCCGCCTGCCAGCGGGCCGATGGCCGAACCCCCCTGTTCATGGATTTCCCGGAGGAAGGTGGATGGGCCACGGCGCCGGCGACGTTCGTGTTTGCCAGGGCGGGTTTGGGATCCTGTGCGGAACGCGGATTGTCATTCCTGGCGGAACGGCGGTCCCTTACCTTTCCCCCGGCGTCTGACGGAGAGGTTCCCCTCGACACCACCATCCCCGGATGGCCCTGGCGGCAAGGGGCCTTCGGATGGGTGGAGCCGACCGCCTGGGCGGTCCTGGCCTTCGAGGCGGGCGGGCAGGGGGACCATCCCCGGGCGGTGGAAGGGCGCCGGCTTCTTTTGGACCGAAGCATTGCCCAGGGGGGCTGGAACTACGGCAACCGGGAGGCCTTCGACCAGGAACTGGTCCCCTTCTGGGACACGACTGCCCTGGCGATTCTTGCCCTCACCTCGGCGGCCCAGGATGCCAGGTTCATCCGGGGCTTGGACTTCCTCGCCCGGGATCTGGATTCCATGGCCTCCCCCTACAGTCTGGCGCTGAGTGTGCTGGCTTTGGAGGCAGGAAACCGCCCTGTTTTCGCGGCGAAGGAACGCCTTCGGGGGCTTCTCGAGAGCGGAGAGGAGCCTTCGGTGAACTCGGTGACGGTAGCCTGGGCCTTGATGGCCCTGGGTACCAGAAAGGTCTTCACGCCATGAACCGGAGAACCTTCCTGCAGTGGATGGCCGCTTCGGTCGGTGGCCTTTGCGTCGGTCATGGTCTTGGGCGGGCCCGCTTTGCCGGTTCCAGGGTCAGCCTGCTGGAAGCCCCTTCCTACGATCAGGACATTGTTCCTGGGCTGATGGCGGCTATGACCGAGGACGGATTGGCCCTTTCCGGCAAACGGGTCCTTTTGAAGCCCAATTTCGTCGAGGTCCATCCGGGGCGGCCGATCAACACCCATCCCTCCTTGATCCGCCAGGCGGCTGAAGCGTGCTTGAGGCTGGGGGCCAGGGAGGTGATGGTGGGGGAGGCCGCGGGCCATCGTCGGGA
Organism: uncultured bacterium; assembly: GCA_964554555.1. GTDB lineage: Bacteria > Muiribacteriota > Ozemobacteria > Ozemobacterales > Ozemobacteraceae > Ozemobacter. The sequence continues at coordinate 430 of CAZKPI010000041.1, read as the reverse complement.
TCCGTGGTTTTCGGTCATGCATCCGGAATTTCAAAAGAGCCTGCCGACGGGGGTCCGATGCGTGGATCTCAATTACACCAGGGTTCGCCGGGTCCGGAACACCAGCGGATATGGTGCCCTTGGGGATTTCCTCCTGCCCCTTCCCCTGTTGGCCGCGGATGTGGTGATCGGACTCCCAAAACTGAAGACCCACCACTGGATGGGTGTCACTCTTGCCATGAAGAACCTGTTTGGGGTGATGCCCGGGGTCATCTACGGCTGGCCCAAGAACACTCTCCACATCAGCGGCTTGGGACAGACGATCGTCGATCTGGCGCGGTGCGTGCCAACCCATTATCACATCGTCGATGGGATCACCGGGATGGAAGGAGACGGGCCCATTCTTGGCACCCCGCTTCAGGTCGGGGTGGTGGTGGCCGGGCGCGACATT